>NZ_KV840185.1:171890-193444 GCF_001839145.1 Staphylococcus sp. HMSC62D11
CAATTCAGTCAACTACTGCCAATATTTAGTTCATGGGGTTTGGGACATAAATGTCAGAAAAACAGCAGTAAGATTATTTTCAATTAGAAAATATCTTGCTGCTGTTCTCTATTTTCACAATACTTCGTATTGAATGGCTTCACTTTCCTAGGGTACCGTCTCAGCACCCCAACTTGCTTTGCTTGGCGAAATGCTTTTCACATTTCTCTTTGTTGGGGCCCCTGTCTTCGACTGGCACTGTTCCTTCAGGAGTCTCGCCATAAATACTACGTATTAACATGTAATTTTACCTTTGAATGCTTTAAAAATAAGGCACTTTCGTATAATTTAATAAATACCACTAAACTAAATAAACGAGATGCCTTATGTATAAAGCTTATAACATGAATCAACTTACACTATACACTACCAATGGAAACTTCAATACTTATTCTTATAAATAATATTTCTCGATATTTAAATGAAATTGTTGAAACAATCCCAGATAATGAATTCGATGAATTCAAACACCATCGTGGGACTACATCTTATCCCCCTAAAATGATAACGAGCTGTATATTATCTAATACATAAGGGAAAAGACAATTTCTATCAAATAATTTTAATAGAAATTGTCTTTTTTACATTGTTTAAGAACTTAATGTCCCGGACCCGCTTTTTTCTATATACATATCGAACACATAAACACAACTTTGACGGTTGATTAAATCGCATATTAACAAAATTGTAAAATTTACAAAAAATTAATATTTTAAAAATTATAATTTATTGACTTTTTAAAAACCGGATGCTAACTTTTAGTTAAATAAATAGTAATTTTACATTATTTATTATTAGGGAGAAGGAGGTGAAAAATAATGAAAATCAATAACCATTCAATTAATGGATATTCAGACATTAATAGTTCTGAAGCGATGCAATATGCAGGAGGTTGCTGCTCTTGTAGTTGTTCATGTTCTTGTAGCTGTTCATGTTCTTGTACATGTGCCTCAACAGCAGAGCAATAAATCAAAGGTGAAGCTTGGTCTATATAGATCAAGCTTTTCCAAATTTTAAAGGTGAGTATATGGAAAGTTTAATGACTATTAAGGATTTAAAGGTTGATATCAATAATAGAAAAATTCTAAACCTTAATAATAGTACTATAAATATTTATAGTGAAGATAAAATAGCACTGATTGGGAAAAATGGCGCGGGAAAAACGACTTTAATTAATTGTTTATTAAATGAGATAAATTATAGCGGTGTCATTGATAGAAAGATAAGTTCTAAAGATATAGGGATTGTTTTTCAGGAAAATAAGTATGGGGATTTAATAAAAGTACATGAATTAATTTATTTAGCAACAGCTTACAGCAAACGAAGTGAACAATTTAAAGCATTTACAAAAGCTTTCTCTTTAGAACATCTTATAAATAAATTTGTTAAAGATTTATCCTTGGGAGAACAAAAGCGCTTAACTGTAGGATTAGTCTTAAATAAACAAAAAAAGCTATACATATTTGATGAATTAACATCTGGATTAGACTATGAAAAAAGACAAAATTTATTACAGAAAACTAAAGAAATCACCCAAAATAAAGCAGTAATTAAAATTACGCATTACTTTGATGAGGTTGAAAATTGGGCAAATAAATTAATCATATTAGATAAAGGAGAATTATTGTATTACGGGAGTATAGATCAATTTTTCTCAAAATTTTATCACTATGCGCTGATTGAAATAGTGAATCAAGAGTTAGATCATCTAGTTAGAGATGATATTGAAAATATAAATGCTGATGTATATTTTAATGCCAAAATTGTTACCCACAATAAAGAGCAAATGAACGACGTTATTAACATATTAAATGAACGAAAAATAGAATTTAAAATCAACATGCAAAATATATACTCAACATATTTAATCTCAACTTTGGAGGAAATATGATAAATAAAATTTTGTTAAGCATAAAAATGCAATTTAGAGTTCCTATATCAGTGTTCTTTTCATTAATTTTTCCAATCATCATGATGTTAGTTATTATTATGTCTTATGGAAATTTTAGTATAGGAAATGGGAGACACTTTATAGATAAATATTTTTTAATTAGTACGAGTATTGGACTGCTACCGATTGCTTTTATTAGCTTTCCAATTTGGTTAAGTGAAAGCATCGAGAACGACACACTGAAACGATTAAAATATTTTGATGTAAATATTAGTAGTTTAATCGTTTCTAATATTATTTCATACTGCTTCTTAGCGATATTTAGTGTTATTTTAAATATCATTATTGGTAAAGTATTTTTCTCATTAACGCTACCAAACACGCAATATTTTATAGCCTTCTTTTTACAAATTTTTTATAACATTATCGCTCTGTTAATGATAGGAACATTTTTAGCTTTGTTAATAAGAAAGAGTAAGGTTTTATTACCTTTTGGAATGATATTGCTTTTTCTTACTTATATGATTATTGGTGTTTTTGTACAGTATGGGGAACTCCCCAATGTTTTAAAGGAAATAGGAAATTGGATACCAATCAAATATGCTACAAATGATTTTTATTCAATTTGGACAAATGAACGTATGTGGGATGTATCATTTTTAAAATTAAATTCATTGTATATCGTAGTGACGGGTGTTTTAAGTTTATGTATTTATAAGTTTAAGAAATGAGGAGAATAATGATGTTGAAGAGACAAGAAATGCGAGTGATTATTGAAATTTTAGCAGGTATTGTTTTATCTGCCATCATCACAGCCATCTCAATTTCAATAGGTTATTTTATTATCAATAAAAATGGTTATGCGCATTTTGATGTAAATTTATTAGGATTAAATTTATACAAAATACACAATCATGGCGATAGTGGAGAGCCAATTATAACGAATATTATGTTTTTAGGTGTGGCCCTGTCCATATTATTAGTAATCATTATTGAATTGCTTGTAGCAACTAAAAAAAGAGGTAAAAAGCAATGATTAATTATCAGTTAAAGGGAATGTTTAATCAGCATTCGTTATTTAAATTAAATGACGATAATATTGCAAATAATGATAATCGAAATAACTTTGCTCAAATTATTTTAGGGAATCAAGAATCAGAATCTTTAAAGTACTTATTAAATGTAAATCATCAGAGACTTAGCGATTTCAAAAGCATGTTAGCTTATAATGAATCGAATTATGCAGCTTTAGTTAATGAACATCAAATGTTGAATGAAATTAACGATGAAGATACAAGATCACTTCCTAAAAGTGATAAGAAAATAAAAGAATATTTTTATAATGTTTTAAATCACAGAAAAAGTACAAGGGAATTCACATCTTTTGAAATGGCTAGTAAAGAATTATCAACAATACTTAAATTTTCTTTTGGGATAGCGCCTAGAAAAGTGGAATATGGGGATATAAAAACAAGCACGCGATTTTATGCATCGGCAGGTGGGTTATATCCGATTGATATATATCTTTATATCAACAATGTAGAAGATTATGATAAAGGCATTTATTTATACCAACCGATAAGTCACTCATTATTAAAAATTGTGGCTCAAAAGGACATAAACACAGATGATTTATTAGAAGGCAATAATATAGATATCGAAAATTGTAGTTTTTTAGTCTTTTTTGGCTATAATTTTAATTCTAGTTTTTTGAAATACGGGGAATTAGCGTTATTAAATAGTTTGATAGAGATTGGTTGTATGTCGCATAATTTTGATTTAGTCATTACGTCATTAGGCTATACAGGATGCCCAATAGCAGGCTTTAAGAAAAATAATATAGAAAAATTACTTGAATTAGATCATGTTAATGAACATATACTATTTACGAATATATGTGGGAAGGAATAGTTAAGTAATGAAAACGTTTATTAAACCTAAAGATTTGTTTGTCGAAGAAAACAATAGTGAGTATATATTAAAAAAGGGATATTTACATCAACACTCAATAGCTATAGATAAAGAAGAAAGCAGCAAAAATTTTATAGACAATTTCAAAACGTTAATAGCTGAAAATCAAATAGAATTAAATGAAAATGACGATATTATAGAAGATTTTAATAAACTAACGCAATTGAATTTAATACATCAAAAAATCGATACTTTTAATAAAATTTGTATTATTACAGACAAGGCAGCCAAAGCATTTTTTAAAGATCATCTCGATCAAGTTGATGAAATATATGAGTTTAATGAAGTTCTAGAAAGACATGAAATTGAAATCTTGAATAATCAAAAAAATAATTTATCTATAAATGAAGTTGTAAAAAAACAGCAATCAAAGTTTGCAGATATGAATGTTTTTGTTATTTTATCATATGCCAATCAACCTTTTATTAAAGCGTTTAACTTTTTAACAAACTTGTTGGATATGGCATATACACTTGCTTTTTATGATAATGAAAATGTATTTTTCACAAATATTCATCATGGAGAGACGGGTTGTTATGAATGCTTAGAACGACAATTAATTTCTAAGTTTCCTGGTACGATAGAAAATTATTTTGTTCCGGATGCGCAAAATCAAGGCATGTACAATCTCAAATTATACAGTTATATATTAAGTATAATGATAAATGAAATTAATAATATAGAAATTTACGGGGATTCAACGCTAATAGGGAATGTACTCCATTTTTATTTACCCACATATGAATACAACTTTAATTTCAATAAGCGTCAGTCTACTTGTTCTACATGTTCGACGATAAATAATGTTTTGTTTAAAGAGCAAAATATGAAGTCAGCAAATATTTTAAAAAGGGTGTTAGAGAATGATAACCTTTAAAAATAATTTGAATTATAATCTGTATAGACAAAACTTATTAGGTGGAAATGTAGCAGGAATATGGAAAGATAACAGCTTTTTCTTAGGATTAAATTCATATCCAATTATGAATTATCATTATGTGACGGCTCAATTTAATAATTTTGAAAAAAACTTCTTAAGTGAAGATTTCAAAGTGAATTATCATTTGAGTGGTTATGGTATTTATTATAATGAAGCAC
This sequence comes from Staphylococcus sp. HMSC62D11, assembly GCF_001839145.1. NCBI lineage: Bacteria > Bacillati > Bacillota > Bacilli > Caryophanales > Staphylococcaceae > Staphylococcus > Staphylococcus sp. HMSC62D11. The sequence continues at coordinate 176,890 of NZ_KV840185.1, forward strand.
TAGCGTCATTCTTAGGAGAAAGTTCAGAAAGATATGCCTTTACGCTGTTGTATCAAAATTTAAAAGGCAAAATCATATATGCGTCACATGCACAAATTTCAGAACAACTAAAAAATACAAATAGCTTAGTACTACCTCTAGCATTAATTAATATATATTTTGAGGAAAAAGACGCCAAACATTATATTTATGACGATGACGTCATTCAATGGATTCCACTTAAATCTCTATATCATCCAGATCATGATGTTGTAGTACCTTTACAAATGCTTGTTCTATTTAATAAAACGATATTTAAAGATGAAAAACAGTTTACGAATAGCGGTGTTTCAACCGGTACAGCTAGTCATGAAACATTTGAGAAAAGTTTAACCAATTCTATTATTGAGATTTTACAAATAGATTCATATAATTTGTGGTGGTACGGAGGCATTGAAGGAAAGACGATTTCTGTAAATATTGCTGAAAAACTAAATGAATGGTTTAAACGGCCGAGCATTGTGCACAAATTTCTTGATAATTTCGATGTATCTTTTACTGATATCAGCTTTGATAAACCTATTCATGTTGTTGTCTGTGAGGTTAAATCTAAAGCTAAAGATTTAAGCTTACCTAAATATGTCGTTGGGGTTCAAGGCGATATGAACTTAGAGCAGTGTATCTATAGAAGCTTATTGGAATGTGTTACCGTGTTAGAGTATACAATGACTGAGGTTTGGAATAATACTACACATTTTAAAAATGTCACAGAAAATATTGAAAATCATCCTATTGATAATTTAGATGATAATGTTATGTATTATGCCAAATATGGTTTGAATTTTAATATGCAGAAAAGAAAAAACACCTTCCAAAATACTAAAAACGCCAATGATTTATATGAGATCATTAATGAGTTAAAGCATTTAAGTCATTATGCGTGTTATTTAGATATCACACCTGTGGAATTTTATAATAAAAATTTAGTTGTCGTTAGAACATTTATACCTGAATTATTGACGATAGCCATACCATCATATCCACCTTATCTACATCCAAGATATAAAGAAATAGGAGGAATAATAAATGATATTCCTCATCCTTTGGCATAGTCTGATTGGTTTAATGTTTTTTCTAACTTGTTTTCCAGGTATATTGCTTATTTTCATTAGAAAAGTAGCGTATTTTAAATACCTAACTGAATTTTACAAGTACATTTTGGTACTTATTGTCGTACTGTTAATAGATACGTGTTTATTTTTAAGTAATACAAATATTTACTTATGTGTATCTGTTATTATCATTACACCAGTAATCGTTTATATTACAGAAAAATCATTACTGTTTAACAAAAATTTGTTCGACTTTTATAACAAAAACAGCAAATTTATTTTAAGTGTGTTACTTGCTTACCCAATACTAGAAGAATTAAATTTCCGATACTTCTTGTATTATTTCAGCTTGATATATCATTATCATTTTATTCAGTACATCATCTTATCAGTACTAACCTTTGTGTTCTCTCATTTTCTATATCAAGGAAAGTCTTCCATAGTAAAAATCTTTTTTGCTACAATACAAGCAATGATTTATTTGTATTTTAGAGATATTTTTATCAATATTATTATTCATATGATGTTTAATATATTAGTGTTCAGTAGCCAAATGAAGAAATTAAATCATTCAAGAATAATAAAGTAATAGGGAAGATTCTCCGCTAAAAAATGACATCTTGCCAGAATGGATTGATATAAGCGGTCTCTTAGGTATAAACACTTAAAAAATCCCCTCATGACTTTCAAGCGTGAGGGGATTTCGTGTTATAAGTCTAAAATATATAATCGAGGGTTTGTTAAATATCCTTTGAGCTAATATTTTTCAGTGACCTTCGTTAAAAAATGAACATAAAGCAGCATAAAATACGTCGTCGTTGTAACTAACTTGTTCTGTCACGTCATTTTAGATATATCCACGATAAAACTAACTTTAGCTTTATTTTCAATGTTTTCTAGAATGATTTCACTATTATATTGTTTAATAACTTCATTAGCAAAATACAAGCCTATTCCTGAGCCATTTGATGCTTTACCTTTAACGCCCCATTCTTTAGCAAATTTTAGTTCATCTTCTGTAAATTGTTTACCGTCATTAATAACTGAGAACTGCAATAAACGTTGATCGATGCATTTGAAGTTTATACTAATTTCTTTGTTAGCATATTTCAAAGCGTTATTAATTAAGTTATCTATCACATGATATAGAATTTGATTATTTAAAAATATATGATTATGAAGTAATTTATTGTCTACTTGTATGTCCATCGTTTTATCTTTCAAAATATATTTATTATTATAGCTTTCATTGATAGTTGAGATAACCTTTTCAATATTAATTTTGTCTGAATGATTAGGTAATAACTTTACATTATTAATGTGAATTTTTATTTGATTATTAATGCGTTCAAGAGCGTTCAAGATTACTTTAGTTTCACTATTGATTTTGGATTTAATTTCTTGATTAGGCAGTTCTGAATTATTTATCTTTTTTAAAAGTTCAATGTGACCCTGCATGACAGTTAAAGGTGTTTTTAAGTCGTGTTCAAAGATTTCTAGCTTCTTTTTGAAATTGTTTTGAATCGTTAACTGATCCGCTATTCTTTTTTTAAGAAACGTATTAATGTTCTGTACTTCGTTAATCACATCATTAAATTCTTTAATATTTGTGGTTGTAACTTTCAAATCGATATCGTCGCTTTTTAAACTTTTAATAATATGATTTAAATAATCAATGTTTCTTGATAAATGCTTTTTATAAAAAAAACGGGTGAGCATATAAATAACTATTAGTGGAATAAATAAATTGATACAAATACTAGATATCGTAAAAAGGTAATGCGGTTGATGCCAGAAATCATGATATAGAGACTGTCCTATATTTGAAAATTCAAGTATATTAAGCAATAATTGTAAGACAAAAATAACGACTATACTGATGATCACAACTGATATATTTAGACGATGTAATTTTGTTTTGATACTTTCTATTCTAGCCATTTATACCCAACTCCCCACTTTGTATCTATATATTCAAAGTCACTATATTGATGCAACTTTTTCCTTATTTTTCGAATGTGTTCTGAGACAACCTGGGTATTACCTATTTTATTAAAATTAATAGAGTCATAAATTTGATCTTTGCTAAAATAAAAATTAGAATTCAAAGATAGCAGTTTTATGATTTCAAATTCTGTTCTCGTAATATCTAATAAATGGTCTCCCGCATATACGCTAAAGGTATCATAATTAATAATGAGATCTTTAGTTTTTTTAATATTTTTATTTTTGGAATAGCTATTATTTTGAGTTAAAATATTTTCAATCCTTACTATTAATTCTTCCATGTAAAATGGTTTGGCAATATAATCTTTGGCACCTAAAGAAAAACACTTAAGTCTTGTATCAAGGTTATCTTTAGCGGTCAAAAAAATAATAGGAATATTACTCTGACTAAGTGATTGAGCTACTTCAAAGCCATCAGAATAGGGCATTTTAATATCTAATATAATTAAGTGAATATGCTCATTTATTTTTTCCAAAGCTTCACGCCCATTATATGCGACAGTGGTCTTAAACCCCTCTAATTTAAGACTTTCTTGAATAAAAGAGACAATATTTTCCTCATCATCTACAATCATAATATTATACATAAGTTATCACCTTATATCGGATTATTAAAAGAAATTATTACCTATAATTAATGTACTATAAAACACAATCGCATATCTAAAAACAATTAAATTTTTACTTTTTTTGTGATATAAATCGTTATTATTGAAACTAGTATGCTAATTGAAAATTGTATTAATTTGAAATAAAACGGAAAGCCAAAGGTCTCAGAAAATAAATACATAAAACTCATATTCTTAAACCCTAGACATAATAAGAAATAAACTAAGCCAAACATATAACCAATCAAGGCATTTTTACTAATCATACTTATGAACAAACTTAACGAACCAATGAACATTGTATTTGTCAGTGCTATGAATATATCTTGTATAAATACAACATTAGAGTTACATATTTTAAAAGTTACTAAACCTATTAAAATCAGCAATATAGTGAACACAATTGTTAAAAACAGGCGTAATAACAATAAAAATCTATAATGATATCGTTTTGAGTTAATGATTAAAATCGTATTACGGGTATTATCAATTGCATATATTGTGGTAAATAAAATAATCCCAAGAAGTGTAAAAATAAGTTCAATGAATTGTGTTATTCTGTCATGGGTTAGATTGCCCACACCAAACATAAATAAACTACAAATAAAAAATATCACGCAACCAAGATAAAGCTTTGAAAGGTTAGTTTTAATTTCTAAGAAGAGTAATTTTTCCACTTCTAGTTAGCCCCTTTCTTTTTAAGTCAAATAGCCAAACACTAATTAAAAGCAAAAGAATGGCTATGAAACAATAGCTGATTCTATTAATAAGAATGTCATTTAAATGATTATAAAAGAATGAAGTATTGAAAAGTGAATTATGTCTAGGAATGAGTAAACTGCCATAATGACCTTCAACATAATTAGAACCTATATTCAAATTAATAAACCAAATGATTATTTGAATCAGGGAACCTAAATAAGAATTAAAAATCATAGTAATCAATAGTCCTAAAATAGATGCTACTAATAGAGTGGGGGTAGTCCACATAAATAAAATTTCATAAAATATAAAAATTGCCTTAATTGAAATAGGGTGAACAACCGACAAACTAATTAGGAAATAAACAGAGAATAATAGTATTGGTAAAAATGACAATATGATTAATGCCAGTACGCGTGTTAGGATTAATTTAAATGACGATATGTTTCTAGAATTTATTGTTTTAAATACATGATTCTTTCTATCTAAAAGATAAATATGAGCACCTAAAAAGAATGGGAGTATTCCTATTATTACTCCTGCAATATCAGAAAGATATCTGCTATATGCCCCGAAATAAATGTCTTTGTTTTTGATCATCTTCTTCTCCATTGAAAAATCTTCTTTACTCATTTGTTTAGTCCCAAATAAATATAAATTTTTTTCGGAATAATTAGATCCCCATCCTATTTCATGAGAAACCTTGTTAGAGTAGTATTTGAATCTCTTAAAATCTTTAGAATTTTCCATGTTTTTTATAGAGGTTTTGATTTTATCTAATTTATCTTTATTTAATTTCTTTTGTTTCAAGAAGCCAAACTGATACACTTTGAAGTTATTGCTGTGTAACTCTTTTTTTAAGTTATCTATCGCATTTTTCATGATTACTTTATTATTTGTAGTGTAAGTAGTCATAGATTTTGGTTGATAAATATCAGAGTTAATATTTTTATCAATCACTTGGTTACAGTTAACAAATACGAAAAAAATAACTAGAATACAATAAAAAATAAAAATTTTACTAAAAAGTAGTTTCTTTATTTCTATCAAGAATAGATTCATCGTTTACCCTCCTTGATTCATTTTTAAAAAATACATATAAGCATCTTCAAAGTCTTGTTTAACTTTTCTAGTTCCTTCAAGATTTGATTCTGATACAAATCTGACTTTTAGTAGATGCTCATATTCTTGTATTTTTGTAATAAAAATATTATTTTTTTTCAGTTGATTTAATTTTGAAGGGGAGATAGTAATCTCATAAACTTTATTGTCACTAAGCTCAATTAAATTCTTAATCGATCCTTTATAAGCGATTACTCCTTTGTCTAGGATAGCGATATTTTCACAGGTTGATTCAATATCACTCACTATATGAGTAGAAATGATGACAATTTTATCTTTAGCTAGATTGGATAATAAATGACGCAAACGTACCCTTTCTTCAGGATCAAGTCCTGCTGTAGGTTCATCTACTATAAGCACCTGTGGATTGTGAATAATTGCTTGCGCGATACCTAATCTTTTTTTCATACCTCCTGATAAACTTTTAACTTTTTTATTTTGATGTTCTACAAGATTAACTTTTTCTAATGATGCAGCAACGTTTATTTTTAAATTGGCTTTAGGAATTCCAGATAAAAATCCTAAGTAATACAATGTTTCTTTTACTTTCATATTCGGATAAAAATCAAAATCTTGAGGTAAGTAACCGATCATTTTTCTAATTTGTTTCGTTTGAGTTAAAGAAATATTATTAATTTCTATAGTTCCACTACTTTGTTGAAGAATGGTTGAAAGCATATTCATTAAAGTCGATTTACCAGATCCATTTCTCCCTAAAATCCCAAACATACCATTATTGATTTCAAGGTTAATATTTTTAAGTGCATACGTTTTACGGTCATATGTTTTATTTACATCTTTAATCACTATATTGTTCAATATGAGCGCCTCCTTTAACTTCAAGTTATCAAAAAGAAATCAAGAAAATATCAATAATATGAATGTCACAAAAAAGACACTTATGAATACTTGGGCAAAATAAGCAAAAATGAAAAATAATTGATACGCTCAGATTGAGGTGATTGAATGTATTATGAAAAAAGTGGGAAAGAAGCATATTTTAAAAACAAAGTTAAAGGGATCATTAAGAAAACTGTAGCATTAGATATTACAAACATTCATTTGGAGACCAGATAACTGGCTGTGTTTAAGCGGTTATTAAAACAGAAAGTTGGATTAATCAACAAGTGAAAGAATATACTGAGCTACTGCTTAGATATGAGTAAATTCACGAGATTATGGATAGTGAATGATTTTATTATATTGTTTATGTGATTTATATAGGGGTAATTTTTTAATGAATAATAATATAGTTGGAGACATTAAATTACTTGAGAATAACAAAGGCACTGCACTCAGAGCGAACTGGGAAAAATGTGCTGAACTTGGTGGTGGAATTGCTAATGGTGTTGGTTACGGAGCTATTGGTGCAACACCCGTCAGTGTAGGAACTGGATCTGCGATAGGTGTTGTGTCTGGAGAAATGGGAGGAGCTACTAGTTGTTTCGATTAAAAAAAGTAAATCAATTTTATTGATGATTTTTGGTATTCTTTTAGCATGTTTTACATTGCCATTTATCATTGGGGTATTTTCTTTGTTCTTTATTTTTCCACCGTTATTTTTATTATTTTTGAATTTGTTTGTATTTAATGAAGAAAAATAAATTAAATATGAGAAATCTAATTATTTGTTAGGATTTGAACTATATATTGGCAGTAGCTGACTGGATTGAAAATACGCTTAGGCCATGTTTTTTCAATCCTAGTCAACCTTGCCAGAGCGGGACTACGAATTCATTGTGAATTCTGTCCCGCTCCTGTCATTAAAATAATTGTTTTAAAGGCACATCTACTATTTCGAATGGATGATTGCTACTTATATGACAGAGTTGAATGATACAGTTGTCTATAAGATGTTGTTTGAACTTTATGGTGTGGTGCTGATAGTATAATGGTTTTGTCACATCGTAATATGCTAATCCTCGTATTAGACCTTCTCCTATCATTTTTGAATAACTTTCTTTTTTGGTCCAAATTGTATAGAAGTCTTCAAGTGTTTGTATTTGATTGAATTCGTTTGTTGAAAACTGTTTGGCGATGTTTAAATCATCCATGCCTTTTATTTCTTCAATATCTGCACCTATAGGCAAATAGTCTATTGCGCAGATAATATAAGGGAAACTGTATGAAAGATTCACATAGATGTCGATTGGGCTTGCAATTTTGACGTGTCCATTAGGCTGGATATCATATGACCATTGGCTTGGCATGAGTCCATGGGTGTGTTCGATGCTGTATTGTATCAATAAGTCGCCTATACGATGCATCCATTTATCCTTAGAAAAACGATATGTTAGACGTTCGGGCTTTTTCAATTGTCGATGACTTTGAGACATCCAGTGCGCAATGTCTTTATAAGTATGGTTCATTTGGGTAATAAATAATTTCATCTATGGTATTCTTTACATTCAAATTTTTCATTGAGTAGTTCCCGCCATTGATATAACCAATGTTGTGTAACTTTAGGCCATACTTCGTCTAAATCTCTAAGCAAATTTTGAGTCATTGATGACTGGGTGACACCAGTTATTTGGTTGGATGCTTGACTATTTAATCCAATTACTTCATGCATGTTTAATTCATGTAAGGCTTTATCAAATTCCTCATCATTGATCAGTGGCAAGTCGGTATCTTTTGTTTCTTCTAACACGTTTTTCATTGTGAGTACATGTGGTGAATAGACGTGATAGATGATAGGTGTGGCATTTGAAATTGCTAATGTCACGATATCTCTTGCAGTGATATCAATAAATGAAAATTCAATTTCTGTTTGTGAAAAACTGTCACCGATAAATGGTAATTTTAATAAATCATTCATAACGATTGAGAAACGATTTGTTGTTAAATTTTTCATATTTAGTTTTCCAGTATATGCGCTTGTTAAGTTGCCTAATCGCATGATTTGAGCATCTAAACCAGCTTCTATTGCTTCTAACACTTTGATTTCGCTATAGAATTTACTTTTTGTGTAAGGAGATGTGAATAGCTGACCTTTATATAAATCTTGTTCTGAAAAAGTATAATCCTCGGCATGGGAGTCAAATACTGTTCCTACACTAATTGTTGAAATGTAAATAAATCGCGCTTTATGTGTTTCAGCAAGTGTTAATAAATCTTCTGTACTTTTCACATTTACGTTGATAAATGCCTCATCATCTCCAAAATGATCTGTCCGTGCACCTGCATGAATAATGGTGTCAATATGACTTGTGATGTTTAATATATCTAAGTTGGAGAATTCACCTAATACGACTTCAACACGTATCATTAAGTCAGCAACATGTGCAGGATCAAAATAGCAACTTAAGTTTTCTTCTACTAATTGACGTGCGTCTTTCTTATTCTGTCCTCTCACTACGCAAGTAATTTTATCAGTATAACCGGTTAATTCATTAATTAAATATGCGCCTAAGAAACCTGTTGCGCCTGTTAATAACACATGACCTAGATGTCTTACTATCATTGGTTTTGAACGCATTTGATAGCGTTGTTTGATTAATGACTGTAATTGAGGTAAGTGATCCGGTAAAGTAACGCACGATTCGTCACTTTGTTGTTCTAAGTGTGCTGACAAATGACGGATTGTCTTATATTGATAAATATCTTGCATAGTAAGATGAATATGTTTCCTTTTAAGTTTAGAAATAAGGACCATAGTATCTAAGGAACTGCCTCCTAATTTAAAGAAGTCATCATCTATGCCTATCTCAGAAATATCTAGTATTTCTGCCATGATTGAGGCGAAAATTTGCTCGGTGTCATTTCTTGGTGGCTCAAATTGATGGTGATGCATTTCAGGATTTGGTAGCTTAGATTCATCAACTTTATCGTTACTTGTTAATGGAATTTCATCAATGGCAGTGAATGTATTAGGAATCATGTATTTTGGCAAGTATTGAGTTAATTGTTTAAGTAGATGCGATGCTATATCATGATTACCCACATAGTAGGCGTGTAATAAATCATGGCCGCCTTGTTGACGAATGATTACTACACTATCATCGACACCATCTAGCGCATTGATTACATTTTCGATTTCTTCTAATTCGATTCTATAACCATTGACTTTAACTTGTTTATCGATACGACCTAAAAATTCAATGTTGCCATCAGGAGTAAATCGTGCTAAATCACCACTTCTATATAGTTTTCCTGTACCAAAAGGATTGTCTATAAATGCTTGAGCGTTCAGTTCAGGTTGATTAAGGTAGCCTGCAGCTAGACTGTCTCCTGCAATACATAATTCTCCTGCGATACCGATGCCACATAATTGCATCTCAGAAACGATATAAACTTGAATGTTAGCTAAAGGCTGCCCGATTGGTATGGTTGATGGTATTGGGTCTCCTTTAGCGTGTGACCAAGTTGTTGTTACAACGGTTGATTCAGAAGGACCATAAGCGTTGTAATACGTATCGCAATGTTTGGCAATGTGCTGTACAAATGAAGGTGTACTTGTAGCGCCACCAGTAATAATTTTAGGAATGTAAAATTGATGCATCACATTTAATACTTGAAGTGGTATGGATGCTACCGTTATTGCTTCCTTTGTAATCAGTTGTTCTAACAGCTCGGTATTAGTACGTTCATTTTTATTTGCAATAACAAGTGTGTGCCCATTTAATAAGCTAGAGTAAATATCCATGGCAGATGCATCAAAGACATAATTTGAATATTGAATAATTGTTTCATGTTCTGAGAGCTCAAGTCGATCTGTCCATGCGTTTACTAAATTAAGTATATTGCTTTGTTGAATGGACACACCTTTAGGCATACCTGTGGTTCCTGACGTATAGATACAATATATTTCATCTTCTAGACTGCCCGCATACTCAGAAAATGGACGTTTGTTATTATTTGTCAGCTCTAAAGTTTCAAGCGCAATGGTTGGTATATTCATGTGTATATCTTTGCCATATGTGATAACGGCAGATGCTTGGGCATCTTTAATCATATAATCGATACGTTTATCTGGATGTGCCACATCAATTGGAACATATGAGGCACCAACCTTGATCGCAGCCACCATGCTAATAATCATTTCAAAGCTGCGTTCAGTGAGTAATGCGATACGGTCCCCAGATTGAACGCCGTTTACCGTTAATTCATATGCGAGTTGATTAGCATAGGCATCTAATGTTTGATAGGTCATTGATTGGCCATTCATTCTAAGTGCTACATCTTCACTATGTTGCTTCACAACACGGTTAAAGCGCTGTTGAACCGTTTCATGGGTTGTATCGTCTCGTGTATAACAATTAACGTTTGTGTTTATCCAATCTAAGATATGTGGATCTTCTTGTATCTCTTTAATTTTTGGATTTGAAGTAGTAATCACATGTTTGAAAATATTTTCAAGTTGTTGTGCCATCAATTGAATGGTTGCTTTACTATATAAATCAGTATTGTACTCAATGTTCACGGTATAGTCGTTATAATCTTCCTCGATAATAAAGGATAGATCAAACTTTGCTGTCGTGGATTGAGGTGGTATATGTGTCAAGCGACTATGACCAAAGTTAGCGTGATTTGTCTCATTATTTTGAAGCACAAGCATCACATCAAATAATGGGTTACGCGAAGGATCTCGGTCGCCAACTAAATCATTGACTAGGCTTTCGAATGGATATTCTTGCTGTTCATAAGCAGCTAAACTTGTCTCTTTCATTTCAGAAATAAATTGTTCCCAAGGCTTGTCATTTGTCGGTTGTCCACGATATACGAGTGTGTTGGCAAACATTCCTAGCATATTCTCAGTATTTCGATGTGTTCGTGAGCTAATCACGCTACCAATAACAAGGTCGTCTTGTCGTGTATATTTATGAAGCAGCACCATAATTGCGCTCGCAAAGAACATAAAATCAGTAATTTGATGTTGTTCAACATAAGACTTGAGTTGTGATTTGAATGTTTGGTCATAATGAAATGTCATCATATGGCCATGTGTCGTTTTAATGCTTGGTCTAGGATAATCTGTTGGCATATTTAATACAGGTACACCATCTTCAAATTGTTCAAGCCAATAATGGCGTTGTGTTGATAAATCACGTTGTGCCATCCACTCACTATAGTCTCTATATTGTAATGACAATTGAGGTAAAGATTTATTTTGATATAGCGCATTCAAATCTGCTAATAAAATTGTATTACTCATGCCATCGTTGATACTGTGATGCGTATCAATAAATAAATAGTGATGTTCAGGAGAGTGAATATATTTCATGCGTATTTGGCTTGGTTTTTCCAAGTTGAAAGGATGCGTATAGGCATGAATGATATCTTGTTCATCCGTTAAATCTGTAGTTACTTCCTCAAAGTCCGGAATAACATCTTTCGCAATGCGTTGTTTAACTTCATTATAATCAATGATGTATTGAGTACGTAATATTTCATGGCGCTGAATTAATTGTGACAAGCTACGTTGCAATTGATCGACATTTAATTCTGAAGTAAGGCGCCATAAAAATGGGATGTTATATACGGTATCTTTTGGATTTACACTCCATAATAAATACATACTTTTTTGAACAGCACTTAATTCGTATTGCGTATCTTCTGAAGCTTTAGGAATCACTTCATAGTGTTCATTTTGAGTCTCTTTAAGCTGTTGACTAAGGGCTTTAACAGTAGGAGACTTCATAATATCTCCAACTTTAAGGCGCTTTTGAAGTTGTTCTTCAATACGATTAACCACTAATGTCGCTCTCAATGAGTGACCACCCAGTTCAAAGAAATTGTCTTTAATACCTACGCGATCAACATGTAAAATTTCTTCAAATATGCGGCAAAGGACGCGTTCAAGTTCATTACGTGGCGCAACATAATTGGATTCATCAATCATATCAATATCTGGTAAAGCACGTGTGTCTAACTTACCATTGATTGTAATAGGAATTTTGTCTATTTTCATAAAATGAACTGGAATCATATAATTAGGTAGCGTGTGACTTAATAACTTCTTCAATGTGCTTGTTGATTGTGGTTGAGAAGCCTCATAATATGCCACAATTTGTTTATCACGATCTTGCTCATGTTCATGCACAACGACGACAGCTTTATTAATATCGCGTATCGCTTCGATTGCTTTTTCAATTTCTGATAATTCGATTCTGAAACCACGAATTTTCACTTGCTTATCGATACGACTAATGTAGTCGATATTACCATCTTCTTGTAGACGAACTAAGTCACCACTTTTATAAATCGCTTCCCCATTTAATGGAGATTTAACAAAGCTCTGTTGCGTTTGCTCAGGTTGATTCAAATAACCTTTTGCTAAACCTGAACCACCAATACATAATTCCCCAGGCACACCTACACCACATAATCGTTGACCTTGGATGACATAGACAGTCGTTCCATTAATCGGACTACCAATTGGAATACGTGCAGGCAATTTTGGTGGAATAGCATAAGTGGTCGTAAACGTTGTATTTTCAGTTGGACCATAACCATTGATTATTTGTGGGTGTCGTGCACGTGAATTCAATAGGTTTACCCATTTAGCATTCAACACTTCTCCACCGATAAGTAAATATTTGAGAGATTCTAACACTTCGATACGCTCACTGGCAATTTGATTGAAAAGTGATGAAGTTAACCACATCGTATTGACCTGCTTATCTGCAATGGTTTGGCCCAATTGCTTAGAATCAAGTAAAGTATCTTTTGATGTGATAATTAAGCGACCACCATTTAATAAAGCTCCGTAAATTTCAAAGGTTGCAGCATCAAAGGCAATCGTTCCTGATAATAAAATCACCGTATCATCGTTAAGTTCAACATAGTTAGGTTGGTGAACTAGGCGATCGATACCTCTATGTGCGATGACAGTTCCCTTAGGTTTACCGGTTGTTCCAGAAGTATAGATGACATAGGCAGTGTCTTCTGGTGTATTAATGTGTGGCAGATTATCAATATACGTGCATTCATCCCAATTGATTTCCTCCATTTTGATAAGAGGTAAGTCTGACTGCAGTGTTATATGATATGTGATTATCGCTTTAGGCATCGCATCTTTAAGGATATAGTGTGTTCTTTCTTGTGGATAGTCTGGATCAATAGGCAGATAGCCAGCACCAGATTTTAGAATACCTAATATAGCTACAATCATTTCCATACTGCGTTCCATAATTAAAGCGACCGTATCATTTGGTTGAATGCCATAAGTCGTTCTCAATAAGTGTGCAATGTAATTGGCTTGTTGATTTAACTGACGGTATGTCATAGATTGCTGTTCAAATTGTAAGGCGATTGCATCAGGATGTTGATTAACTTGATATTCGAAGCGGCTCATTACAGTTTGATAAGCATCATTACCATTCAGTTGGGTCATACTATGACTATTTATTCTTTCGTATAATTGTAAGTCAGTTTGATCATTTAATTGAATCTCTTGTACTAACATAGTTGGTTGATTTACAGATTGCATATAAATGGTTGTAATTAAACGGCGTAATGTTTGAATCGTTAAATCATCATAGGCATTTGCATCGTAAACTAAGTCAAAACCACCATTTGCGAGTGGATAGATTTCAATATTCGCTAATGAAGATTTATTGTTGTACAAACGATGTACCTCATGTGAAACTTGATGAAGTTCAAAGTCGGCAACAACTGGTGTTACATGAAACATACTTTCTAATTCCATGACGTCAGCATTTGCTTCTGTAATGAATGACGCACCATGGTTTTGTAATGAATGAATTGCGGATGTCCAAGCTGTTAACAGACTGTCTACGGATGCGTGTTGGTCAATGTATAAACATACTGGGGACACATTTGAATTCGGTACCATCAACAACTCTGATTGTTTATTCGCTACTGGGAAGTGGATGTTCAATGCCACTTCGTTTGATTGACTCATAAAGTGATGTGCCAAATATGTGCTAACAGCTAATCGATGGATATCAAATGATGAGAGTTGTGTACGTACATAGCGCATCTCTTTTTTATCAGAGACATTTTTTACAGGCATATAGGCATAATTTTCATTATCTGCATGAAGTACTTTAAATTGATTAAAGTCTTTTGGTGCATTTGGATTGCATGCTTTTTCGTTTATCTTTTGTACCGTCATATAGAATTGAGATATTCCAGCATGCTGATTGAGTGAATGTTTGTAAGCCTTATTTAATTCTGATAAAAATATTTGTAATTGGTTATCGTTAAAAATCATAGAATGGAAATCTAAAAGTAAGTATGCTTCATCAAGAAATTGATAAATTGTAAAGTTAAATTGAGGTAATTGATTTAAATAGTATGAATTCAATTTTTGTTGGAAGAAACTTTCGATATCAATATTTTTGGAATAGTCATCGAAAGCTTTTAATTCAATAAACGGGAAAAATTCTCGAATGCTTACACATAAATCATCCGAATCATCAATATTGAATTGTGATCTTAATACAGGTTGGTGTTGTACGACATTTAATAATGCATACATCAGTTGATGACAATCAATACGGGTATCCAATTTTACCCAATATGTCATCCGATGTGTTGAGGATGATTGTTTTAAATATTTAAGATAAAAATACTTTTGAAAATTCAATAGTTGTTTGTTCATTTAAGTCCTTCTTTCATATTCATTCTTTAATAAACATAATTAAGCATTCACATCTTCTTGTCTAGACAGTCTATATCATAATACATTTACCTACATAAAAACAATTACCTAATTAAAAAATTTATAAAATCTTAATAAAAGCTTTTTAAAAAATTAATTATGATAATCTCAGTAAGGTTTGATAGTATTCGTATTTTTAATAATTGAATATTAAAACATATTTATTTAAAACGTAGTAGTTCAGACTACATTTGTATTGTTATAGGTGCACTTTTATGTTAAATACGCATTATATAAAAATTAAAATAGATTACATAAATATTGTTTGGTACTATAAAAGAGAAATTAATGTAAAAAAGGGGTGGAAGGATGAAATATTTAAAGAGATTAAGTCTGAGTATCGTTTTTTTACTGTTAATATTTTGTATTAGTGGATGTGGAAGCAGCCAAAAAGAAAATACTAAAACAGAAAGTAGTAAAAAAGAGCTTAGCAGAGAGGCACAAATCAAACAAAGCTTTAATAAGACATTAAAGCTATATCCTACGAAGAATCTCGATGATTTTTACGATAAAGAAGGTTTTCGAGATCAAGAATTTGATAAAGGCGATAAGGGGACGTGGATTATTAGTTCTGAAATGACTATTCAACACAAAGATGAGAGTTTGAAGTCAAGAGGGATGACTCTATATGTAAATAGAAATACTAGAACAACAAAAGGTAATTTTATTGTTAGAGAAATAACAGAGGACAGTAAAGGCTATACACATAGTAAAGATAAAAAATATCCAGTGAAAATGGAACATAATAAAATTATTCCAACGAAGCCAATACATGACGACAAGTTAAAAAAAGAAATCGAAAACTTTAAATTTTTTGTACAATATGGCAAATTTAAAGATTTGAATGATTACAAAGGTGGAGATATTTCATACAATCCAAATGTACCGAGTTATTCCGCCAAATATCAGTTAAGTAATGATGATTATAATGTACAACAGTTAAGAAAACGATATAATATCCCAACGAAACAAGCGCCGAAACTACTGTTGAAAGGTGATGGCGACTTGAAAGGGTCATCTGTAGGGCATAAAAACCTAGAATTCACTTTTGTAGAAAATCAAGAAGAAAATATCTTTTTTACAGATAGTATTAATTTCAAACCTACTGAGCGTGATGAATCATGAGCAAAACTGAATATCCAACATTAACAGAAAATTAATAAGTAATTCTGAAGAAACAAATAGTGTATCAAAACTGAATATTGATTAGAAGCGTGTCATAAATGATGCGCTTTTTGTGCAATATAATTATAAATAAATCATACAAAAACAAATTAAATTGATTGCTTATGAATTGATTGCTAACATGAAAGAGAAATTAGTATCATAAAATCAAATTTTATAAATATATCATATGTTGAGAAAAATATAAGGATGTGAAGAGATGCGACAGTCAA
>NZ_KV840185.1:193544-194952 GCF_001839145.1 Staphylococcus sp. HMSC62D11
CTCAAATTAAGAAAACATTTAATCAAACATTAAGCTTGTATCCAACCAAGAATCTCGAGGATTTCTACGATAAAGAAGGCTTTCGAGATCAAGAATTTGATAAAGGAGATAAAGGCACTTGGATCATTCATTCTGAAATGGTTATCGAGCCAAAAGGTAGAAATATGGAATCTAGAGGAATGGTGCTACATGTAAATCGCAATACTAGAACAACGAAAGGATATTTTTTAATAAGCGAGATAACAGAAGACAAAAAAGGATATGTGCATAATAAAGATAAAAAATATCCAGTGAAAATGGAACATAATAAAATTATCCCAATAAAGCCAATACCGAATGATAAGTTAAAAAAAGAAATAGAAAACTTTAAGTTTTTTGTACAATACGGCAACTTTAAAGATTTTAAAGATTATAAAAATGGAGATATTTCATACAATCCAAATGTGCCAAGTTATTCTGCAAAATATCTGTTGAATAATGATGATTATAATGTACAACAGTTAAGGAAGAGATATAATATCCCAACCAAACAAGCCCCTGAATTAAAGTTGAAGGGCGATGGCGATTTAAAAGGATCATCCATAGGATCTAAAGATCTAGAATTTACCTTTGTAGAAAATAAAAAAGAAAATATCTTTTTTACAGATTCTGTACAATTTACTCCAAGTGAGGTTAATAAATCATGAGTCAAACTCTGAATATCAAATCTAGAGACATAATAGGTTATTCTAAACAGACCAAGCGTAGTATATAGAATAATATGGGGGTGTGAAAAAATGGAGCATTCAAAAAAACTAAAGTTATGTGCAAGTTTGTTTATCTTAGTCATTTTTGTTGGAGGGTGTGGATCTTTTAACAAAGAAGCTCAAATTAAAAAAAGTTTTAATAAAACGTTAAGTGTGTATCCAACAAAAAATCTTGAAGATTTCTACGATAAAGAAGGCTTTCGAGATCAAGAATTTGATAAAGATGATAAAGGCACTTGGATCATTTATTCTGAAATGGTTATTGAACCCAAAGGTAAGAATATGGAATCTAGAGGAATGGTGCTCCATATAAATCGCAATACTAGAACAACAAGAGGTAATTTTATTGTCAATGAAATAACAGAGGATAGTAAAGGTAGACCCTTAAATAATAAAAAGAAATATCCAGTGAAAATGGAACATAATCGAATTATCCCAACGAAGCCAATACCGAATGATAAGTTAAAAAAAGAAATAGAAAACTTTAAGTTTTTTGTACAATACGGCAACTTTAAAGATTTTAAAGATTATAAAAATGGAGATATTTCATACAATCCAAATGTGCCAAGTTATTCCGCAAAATATCAATTGAATAATGATGACTATAACGTTAAACAATTAAGAAAGAGATATAATATCCCAACGAAACAAGCACCTGAATT
>NZ_KV840185.1:195052-235407 GCF_001839145.1 Staphylococcus sp. HMSC62D11
CTTTTTTACAGATTCTGTACAATTTACTCCAAGTAAGGATAATAAATCATGAATCAAACGGAATATCAAATAAAGTCTGACAATATAACGAGTATCTCTGAAGAAACAAACAGTGTATCAAAGATGAGCTGAGATTAGAAGCGTGTCATAAATGATGCGCTTTTTTGTGTAATATAATTATAAATAAATCATACAAAAATAAATTAAATTGATTGCTTATGCATTGTTTGCTAATATGAAAGTGAAATTGGTATCATTAAAAATTTGTATGAATATATCATTTATATATAGAAAATATAAGGATGTGAAGGGATGCGACAGTCAAGGAAGTTAAAGCTCGGTATATGTTTGATCCTACTTATTATATTGATTGGAGGTTGTATCATCTTGACAAAAACAAATAGTCGAAATGCTCAAATTAAGAAAACATTTAATCAAACATTAAGATTGTATCCAACTAAGAATCTTGAAGATTTTTACGATAAAGAAGGCTTTCGAGATCAAGAATTTGAAAAAGGCGATAAAGGCACTTGGATCATTTATTCTAAAATGATTATCGAGCCAAAAGGTAAGAATATGGAATCTAGAGGAATGGTGCTCCATATAAATCGCAATACTAGAACAACAAGAGGTAATTTTATTGTCAATGAAATAACAGAGGATAGTAAAGGTAGACCCTTAAATAATAAAAAGAAATATCCAGTGAAAATGGAACATAATCGAATTATCCCAACGAAGCCAATACATGACGACAAATTAAAAAAAGAGATCGAAAACTTTAAGTTTTTTGTACAATATGGTAGCTTTAAAGATTTTAAAGATTATAAAAATGGAGATATTTCATACAATCCAAATGTGCCAAGTTATTCTGCTAAATATCAGTTAAGTAATGATGATTATAATGTACAACAGTTAAGAAAACGATATAATATCCCAACGAAACAAGCACCTGAATTAAAATTGAAAGGTGATGGCGATTTAAAAGGATCATCCATAGGATCTAAAGATCTAGAATTTACCTTTGTAGAAAATAAAAAAGAAAATATCTATTTTACAGATACAGTACAATTTACTCCTAGCGAGGTTGATAAAACATGAATCAAACTGAATATAAAATAAAACCTGGTAATATAAAAGGTAACTCTGAGGAAACAAGTACTGTATCCAAAATTAGTTATGAAATAGAAAACGCAAATAACAGTGGTTTAAAAAGAGACAAAATCAATGAACAAATAGAAGGTCTTAAAGAATACGATAAGTTTCCTGGGAACTTAGAATACGTTGATAGTTATACCGACCCAAAAACAGGTACGACCACAAGTGCTTTTTTAAATAAAGAGACAGGAAAAGTTACTTTAGGTATGACAGGCACCAATTTACACAAAGGTGCAATGTTAAAACAAGCGTTTGGCGTTGCTTCTCCTCAAGACTATAGAGATGTGTATGAAACGCTAAATGATATTCGGGCAGATATCAATATTGGACTCCATTCCGTCACGGATAAAGATCCACATTATAAAAATACCCAAGACTTTATTAAAGGAATCAAAAAAGACTATGATATTGATACAATTACAGGACATTCTTTAGGTGGTAGAGATGCGATAATTTTAGGTACGAGTAATGACATTAAACATATCGTTGTGTATAATCCAGCACCATTGGCGGTCAAAGATGTGAGTATACTTTATGACGATGGGGAAGAACTTAAAAAAATGATTGAAAAGTATGATGGTCATATTGTGAGATTCGTGTCTAATCAAGATATATTAGATGCAGGTGTTCGCGATCTTATGTATGAAACTGCCGGAGAAAAAATAGTGATAAAAAATGGAGAAGGCCATTCAATGGATGGTTTTTTAATCAAAGGGACACAAGCTAAAATATTAGCCGAATTAAAAAGAGTCAAAGGATACCAAGACGCAAATAATAAATCATTTAAATCAGTTCGTAAGCAAACGAGACGTAGACTAGATAAAGTAGAGACGCTGAGAGCGAATTGGATTCAAACGAATGGTGGGGCGCTGTCTTCATCTCAACAACAATTATTAGAATCTTTAACGGCATTAACTATCGCCCAAGGATTAAGCCAATTGGTTGATGAAGAAAGTCAACATTTGAAAAAAATGTATCAATCGATGGCACATAAGTTTGGAGAAAATTGGAAAAAAGCTCAAGAAGCTGGGAATGAAATTGCTGAAAAACTAACCTTTGCAGAGGTCATAGATGAATTACGGGCAGGTGGCGCGTATGAAAGTAAACTTGAAACGGATCCCCAAAGAAAAATAGATAATAAGTTAAAAAAATTAAATGATGTTTCTAAAAATTGTGATGATTATATAGCTAAAATTAAACAGAGCATTCATGCAATTGTTGAAAAGGATAAAGCGTTAGCAAGTCAAATAGGTGGTATTATGTGATGTTTACAGAATATAAAAAATTAAGTGATCTTGAAAATGCCTTTGATGTAGAAAGAAAAAAATTAAATGATGAATTAAATCAACTTTATGAACTAAAACATCAAACGCGCCGAAAATGTGAACAAATGTATGATCACTTCTTATATCTCAAACATAAACTGAATTATAGTGAAGCAGCTACTATCAAGATGACGCGTATTATAGAAGCATTTGATGGAGAAATGAATCAGCGTATCAGACATCAAGAAATGAAATTAGAAGATGATAAAGATACATTAAGAAGAGACTACTTAAAACAATCTGCCAGAATTGAAGGAGATGAATAAGCATGATACGAGGTTCGAATGCCATACCAGATTTAGCAGTAATGGGAGGAATGATGGAAAAAGAACAAATTAGAACGGTTATTGCACCAGAACATGATCGAATGCATCATGACCATCAGAATAAGCTAAAAAGTGATGAAAAAATATTACTTGACCAAATGGTGAGTCATTTTAAAAAATTTGAAGGTGAATTTAAAAATGCGGCTCAAGGAGATTGGGTGAAAAGTGCAATGTCTGAATTAAATGATATAAGCGATGATTTAAAGCATATTCAGGATATCGAAGTATGATGATGTTGTCTAATAAGGATGTAGTTAGGATATATGTTAGTTATCAACTGTAGGGAAATAACAAATGAACATGTTGTTTTTCTGCAGTTTTGCTTTATTCAATGATATCATTATATTTTAACTTGATATTCGTGTAAACGTACTATGAATTTAAAAATGAAGAGTATAAAACGTTATATATGAAAATGTGCAATCATATTTTTAACTTCAAAGTATGGTCAAACGGTAATCACTGATAACAATTTAGATTATTTTCAGACAATCAGTTTAAGGGTAAAAAACAATGATGCAAGCTGGAATGTACCTGAAATAGCTGTATATATGAAATATAAAGTATTATAATTAAGCCCAACATTATCGATCATCGACAGTGTTGGGCTCAAATCATTGATTATGTGGATTGTTTTCAGTAGTGTTATTTATCTTCTAATAGATATTTAATTGAGTTATATATATCTTCTAATGTTTTGACAGATTGATCAAATAGCGCTTTTTCTTTTTCATCTAATGGCAGTTCATATATTTTAACTGCTCCATCTTGATTGACCAATGTTGGCACACCTACATACACGTCACGATATCCACCGTATTGGCCTGTAAGTTGTGTTGATACATTTAATACGTTATTTTCGTTGTTTAAAATTGCTTTTGAAATACGCATTAATGCTAAAGCAATACCATAATATGTTGAACCTTTCGCTTGTATAATTTCATAGGCAGCATCACGAGTATTGACATAAATTTCTTCAGCTTTGGCTTCACTACCGGTTTTTTCTTTTAGTGCTTCGAATACTGGCATACCAGCGATGTTAGCTTGTGACCATACGGCTAATTCAGAATCACCATGTTCACCGATAATACTAGCATTTACACTTGCAGGTGCCACGTCGAATTCTCGACTGATTAAATATTGTAAACGTGCACTATCTAGTACAGTGCCTGAACCAATAACGCGTTCTGCTGGTAGGCCTGTATATTCTTTAATGAAGCGTGTTAGGATATCAACTGGATTTGCTGCAATTAAGAAGTAGCCGTCAAAGCCACTATCCATCACGCTTTTCACAATATCTTTCATGATTTTAGCGTTTTTCTCTACTAATTGTAAACGTGTTTCACCAGGTTTTTGCGGTGCGCCAGCTGTAATGACCACTAAATCAGCATCTTTACAGTCTGAATATGTACCCGCACTTATGTTAACTGGAGAAGGACAATGGGCTGTCCCATGGTTTAAATCTTGAACATCAGCATTGACTTTATCCGTTGCAATATCAATAATCACAAATTCATCAGCTACACTTTGCGTTACCATTGCAAATGCGTAGCTTGAACCTACTGATCCATCCCCGATTAATACAACTTTTTTACCAAATGCTTTCATAACTAATTCTCCTAACTATTTGATTTAATTTGAATGTACAATATTAAAAATATCTATTCAAAATAAATAATAATAATTTTATTTCAGTATAATGTTTTGCTAAAAATTTACAAGTGATAGCATTGCTAGAAAGTAGCGTTAAATTACACTTGACCCTTTCAAAATACTGCAACAAGGGGTTATATCTATACCTCTAAAAATTTGTGACAATTTTTAGTATAGCACTTCAGAACATACTTATGATATTTATAGAGCGCGGTTCAGAACTACGGCAAGGCTGAATGTCAATATTAGTTTATAGACTAAAATATAATGATGTTTCAAATACTTTTAACTATGATCTAAAAAAAGTATTGTATGTTCCCAATAGCAATTTTGAGTAAAGCGTATCAATTATAAATTTACATAAAATGGCCATAGTAAGTAAAAAAAGAACAATGCATTTCAAGGATAACATTTGTGCTAAAGCATCAAAAGTTATTCATTGCTGGACATTTAAAAAGTGGTTATATCCAGATAAATCGATATGTAAAAAAATTAAGTATAACTGAATATTGGTAATTCCGTTTAAAATAATATGAATACTATTGTATTAAGCGT
Source organism: Staphylococcus sp. HMSC62D11 (assembly GCF_001839145.1). Lineage (NCBI taxonomy): Bacteria > Bacillati > Bacillota > Bacilli > Caryophanales > Staphylococcaceae > Staphylococcus > Staphylococcus sp. HMSC62D11. The sequence continues at coordinate 200,067 of NZ_KV840185.1, forward strand.
GAATTTAACTGCTATAGAATTAAAATAATATCAATTTATATGAAAACCTTTACAAATTTTTAAGCAAAGGTTATAATTCAAGTGGTTATAACCAGTAGGAGGAATAAAATTGAAGAAAGCGAACACGCCGTTATATTTTCAAATTTATGAAACACTTCATAAAGGTATAAAGTCCGGACTTTATCAGGAGGGAGATAAACTTCCTTCCGAGCGCAAACTTTGTGAAGAATATAACGTTAGTCGTATTACCGTCAGAGAGGCTTTAGACCGATTAGAGAAAGATCATCTAATTAAAAGAGAACACGGTAAAGGCTCATTTGTACTTGGAAGTCAATATACACAATTATTAAACAAATTGTATAGTTTTAAGGATGAAATAGAAAAAAACGGTGATGATGCCAGTACGAAAATGTTAAACATTGAACTTAAAGTATCTACACCCTTTTTACAAGAAAAAATGAACCTTGAACCATATCAATATGTATATGAATTAACAAGGTTACGATTGTCTAATGGCAAACCTTTAATCTATGAGGTGAGTTACTTACCATTAAGATTTTGTGAGGGGTTGGAGCGGTTTGATTTCAACAATGTATCATTATATGAGACTTTGAATCAACATTATAACATTCAAATTACCAACGCTTATGAAAATCTAGTTGCAAGTAAGTTGAATAAAAAATATGCAGCTTTGTTAAACGGAGAAGTAGATGATAGTTGTATGTATATTGAGCGCTTTAGTTACTACGGAGATGTGCTCATAGAGTATACCCAAAGTATCGCAAGTGGTCATAAGTATAAATATAAGGTAAAACTGATGTGATTTTGTTTAGATACGGGAGGTTTTCATAGTGTTAAATGAAACATATACTTATCAAGAGATTAAACAGCAGCCTGATATGTGGCGCCGCACAGCTGATATTGTGGCGCAAAAACAGGATGCCTTTGAAACGTTCATGCATCACATGATAAGCAACAATAAGGATAAAAAGTTGAAAGTGATATTTACTGGTGCAGGTTCTAGTGCCTATGTTGGAGATATAGCTAGAATGGCATGTGCCACAGAAAAATTCACTCAATTTGACTTTGAATCAGTACCTACTACGCATTTTGTCACGAGTCCAGAAGTATACATAGATGATGCAACAGCGTATTTAATTGTATCATTTGCACGCTCTGGCAATAGTCCGGAAACAAAAGCGACGGTAGAAATTGCAAATCAACTTACAGATAATGCATATCATTTATTCATTACCAACAACAAAGATGGCTTTTTAGGTACTGTAGAAGAAAGTGAACGTATTTTCAAAATTGTTTTACCAGACGAAACGAATGATCAATCTTTAGCAATGACATCCAGTTTTTCTTCTATGTTATTTGCAATTTACATTCTATTCGGTGGTAAATACAATGCTTCATTTTTTGATAAAGCTAAAGAAAATTTTGAATGGATCGAAGCACAGGTTGATCAAGTGAGTATGCTTGATTTTTCTAAGGTCTTTTACGTTGGAACAGGTCTTATTGGTGAATTGACAAAAGAAATAAGTCTCAAAATGAATGAGTTAACGGCAGGACGTGTTGAAATTGCACGAGAAACAACGCTAGGCTTTCGACATGGTCCTAAAGCAGGGCTAAGCGATAATGCCATCTTTATTATGCTTCGTAGTAATCAACCATATAAACGTCAGTATGAACAGGATATTATTGCAGAAGTCAATCAAGTTAAAGGGAAATATCATATTCTGACACTAGAAAGTCAATTAACAGATGAAACCCATGCGATAACGTTGCCGAATTCAACGGAACTTACAGATTTAGAATTGGCCTTAGAATATTTGATGTTTGGTCAATTACTTGCTGCTAAAAAATCAGTTGCTTTTGGTCTGAACCCTGACAATCCAAGCCCTGATGGTTTTATTAATCGCGTGGTTAAAGGTGTCACAATTTATCCAGTTCAAGCATCTCATTAACGTCGAAATTTGACGTGTATTCAAGGGGACTATGTGTTGCACAAAGTTCAATAAATGAGCGAATCGCAATCTAACAGCTTAGTAAGAGAGGCAATGTAGCTACATCCAAAGTATATAAAAATAAAACGTGTCATTTTTTGAAAGCGCTTTAACTAAGGCGAGATTATCAAGGGTTTTGAAATTATTATGTGTGCAGATTTAAAGCAACGATTGATGCAAAAAATTAAAACACACGACAAAAAGATGCAGCTTTTAATGATATTTAAATAGTTGACGGTGGGATTGAAATATCAATTTAACGCGTTGTAGTTAAATGAATACGTTATCTATGACACATATATCATGCATCGTGAAACCAAAGATTACATTTAAGAGTATTTAGACTGCGGGAGGTCTAATTTCTTATACATACCTACCTACACAATATATTGGTATGAAACAAGTGAAATCATAGTAACTCTAAAAAATAAGGAGGGCGTATAGATGACTGTAAAAAATTTAAGTCGACTCGTAGATAAGAACGGCATATATTCGGCAGTGGCTGTCGATCAACGCGGTGCCTTGAAAAAATTATTAGGTAAGCAAGGTACAGCGCAAAACTTAGCATCCTTTAAAAAATTAGTTGCAGAAGTACTGACTCCAGAGAGTTCCAGTTTTTTAGTAGATCCTGAGTTTGGCTTGGAAGCAGCAAAAGCCAATGTAGCAGGTTTGATTTTAGCTTATGAACAAACCGGATACATTAAAGATCAACCAGGTCGTTTGCCTCGACTGATTGAGGGTCAAAGTGTGAAACGTCTAGTTGAAGCGGGTGCAGATGCAATTAAATTCTTGCTTTACTACGACGTTGATGAACCAGATGAAATTAATCAAAAAAAGCAAGCAGTGATTGAGCGTGTAGGGGCAGAATGCAAAGCTGAGCATGTGCCATTTTTATTAGAAATCTTGACCTATGATAATCAGATTGGTGATGAAAAAGGTAAAGCTTTTGCTTTAGTCAAACCGCATAAAGTCAATAGTGCAATGAAGTTATTTAGCGAAGCACGATTTGGCGTTGATACTTTAAAAGTTGAGTTGCCGGTAAATATGAACTTTGTTCAAGGCTATGGTCATGAAGCATGCATGACTCAACAAGAAGCAGCAGAAGCCTTTAAAGCACAAGCGAATTCAACGCATATACCCTATATTTACTTGAGTGCCGGTATGGATTCGCAATTATTTAATAAATCATTACAATTTGCCGCAGAAAATGGTTCAACATTTAATGGTGTTTTATGTGGTCGTGCGACGTGGCAAGGTGCGACAGAAGTGCTTGCTAAAGATGGAGAAGTAGCAGCACGTGAATGGCTTCAGACAGAAGGAATTAAAAATCTTAAGGCATTGAATCAGGTTAATCAACAAACAGCAACACCGATTTAACACAATGTATTAAGAAATCATATACCAAGCTTTTAGCCGATACCAAGCCATCGTTTGACCTAGTAATACACACGAATCTAAAAAAACGACATACATGATATTCGTTATGCACTTACTGAACAATCGTTGTTTTGGTTATTAAAAAAATGCTGTGAAAGTAATATTAAAATGTTTTTAATGTAAGAAAGGAGATATGTGAAATGGCAATCATTGCTAACAGAATTGATGGCAGACTTATTCATGGACAGGTTGCAAATTTATGGGCAACAAAATTAAACGTTGGACGCTTTATGATTATTGATGACGAAATAGCACAAAGTGATATTGATAAACAAGCATTAAAGCTTGCAACGCCAGCTGGTATTAAACTAAGTGTACTACCTATTGAAAAGGCTGCAACAAATATAAAAAATGGTAAATACGATTCTCAACGCGTCATGATTATTGCGAAACGTCCGGATCGTTTTGTTGAACTAGTGAATCAAGGCGTACAAATTGATAATTTAAACGTTGGAAATATGTCACAAACAAATGAAACACGTTCAATTACTAATTCAATTAATGTGATGGATGAAGACGTCGAAAACTTTGAAAAACTACAATCAGCAGGCGTTACAATCACTTCTCAAATGGTTCCAAATGATAAAGCTGTAGACTTCATGTCATTAATTAAAGCATAAATGAAGGAAGGTGTTTGTTTTGGAAATTATGTGGTGGCAAATTTTACTACTAACATTGTATGCAGGCTATCAAATTTTAGACGATTTACAATTTAATATTTTTGGTCATCCCGTATTTGCTGGTATTGTCTCTGGATTGATTATGGGAGATATTAAGACGGGCTTAATTATCGGTGGTGGTATGCAATTAACAGTTCTTGGTGTAGGTACATTTGGTGGGGCCTCTCGTATTGATGCCAATTCAGGTACTGTTTTGGCGGTAGCTTATTCGGTAGCTTTAGGAATGAACCCACAACAAGCATTAGCGACATTGGCTGTGCCAGTAGCAAGCCTAATGATTCAGACGGATGTTTTGGCAAGATTTACGAATACATTCTTTGCACATCGTATCGATGCTAAAATTGAGCAAATGGACTATAAAGGTATTCAAAGAAACTACTTATATGGCGCAATTCCATGGGCATTGTCTCGAGCGATTCCAGTATTTTTAGGATTGTTTTTTGGCGGTGGTGTGGTAAAAAACATTGTCAATTACTTGAATGGTGACCTAAAGTGGTTAGGTGATGGTTTAACAGTTGCGGGGGCAGTCTTACCTGCAGTTGGTTTTGCAATTTTATTGCGCTATTTACCTTTGAAAAAACACTATCCGTATTTCATCCTAGGTTTTATTATTACAGCGCTTATGGTTACAGTGTTTGATGGTTTATCAGGTATAGGAACTTCTGTTGCGCATTTAGACGACAAGTTTACAATGTCATTCTCATCTTTACCAATGCTTGCCATTGCAGCCATTGGCTTTGCGCTTGCCAGCTTAGAGTACAAACGAACATCTACGCTAACAGCTATGTCGTCAGCATCAGGAAAACAAGATTTGAATCATGCTGATGATGAAGGAGAGATTGATGATGACGAACTTTAACCATAAAAAACAGGATACTTCAAAAACTCATGTACATAAGGATGCAAAGCCATTAACAGGCAAGGCGCCTGAAACGCCTTATAAACTAACAAATAAAGACTTTCGACAAATTAATATGCGTAGTTTGTTCTTCTACCAATGGGGTTGGAACTATGAACGTATGCAAGGATCAGGTTATTTATTTACAATTCTACCTCAACTACGCAAAATTTATGGTGATGATACACCAGAATTAAAAGAAATGATGAAAACACATGCACAGTTCTTCAATACGAGTAATTTCTTTAACACAATTATTACCGGTATTGATATTGCGATGGAAGAAAAGGAACAGTTTGCTGCAAAAGAATCCGTTGAAGGGTTCAAAGTTGGTTTAATGGGACCATTTGCAGCAGTTGGAGATGCTATATTTGCATCATTAGTGCCAACTATTTTTGGTGCGATAGCTGCTAACATGGCTCAAGATGGTAACCCATTTGGCGCATTGTTATGGTTTATCGCAATATTAGCAGTTATTGTGTTTAGATGGAAACAATTGAAATTTGCATACAAAGAGGGCGTAGCACTGGTTACAACAATGCAACATCGTTTAGAATCACTGACGAATGCCGCAACATTATTAGGGGTCTTTATGGTAGGTGCACTCGTTGCAACGATGATACGTGTTCAGTTTGCATGGAAGCCTAAAATTGGTGATTTAACGGTTAATATTCAAGACAGTGCAAACATGATTTTGCCGCGTCTGTTACCGCTAGTCATTGTCTTTTTAATTTACTGGTTACTTGGACGTAAAAAAATGAATTCAACCCGTGCCATTTTCTTAGTGATTATTGTATCGATTATTTTATCCGCATTAGGTGTTATAAAAAATATTTAAAAAGGTGAAATACAATTATGAAAAAGTTAATTTTAATAAGTCATGGTTCATTTTGTGAAGGTATTAAAAATAGTGTTGAGATGATTTTTGGAGCGCAAGATTATATTCACACTGTAGCCTTAACACCGGAGCAAGGACAAGAAACATTTGAAAAAAACTTTAAAGCACTGATAGAAGATGACGACGATGTAGTGGTATTTGCAGATTTACAAGGTGGTACACCAGCTAATACAGTTTCAAAGCTCATCATGCAAGGTGCTAAATATCAACTGTATACAGGAATGAATTTGCCGATGATTATAGCTTATATTAATGCACAAATGATTGGTCAGCCAGCAGATATTGCTCAAAAAGCAAAGGATGGTATCATCGATGTCAATGCTTTGTTAGCGCATGATGACGATGAAGAATAGAGATAGCGAATCAGGTATAAATAAAGAATATGCGCGCTTCAAAGTGAACATTAAATATGTTTACTTTGAAGCGTGTTGTTTTATGTTTCAAAAAGAAAATTTAATGACTACAATAGACAAAACATCTATGTTTCACCGAAATGAACAACCGCCACATGTATTTATAGTTAAACTAAATGTTGCATTTGGTAGCCAATTCTAGGATGGGTAATGATTAACTTCTTATCCATATGCGCATCGTCTTCGCTGTAATTTAACTTCTTACGTAATGAAGCCATATGTACACGTAGTGATGCCATTTCACACTTATTAACGTAACCAAAGATTGATTTTAAAAGGACTTGGTATGTTAACACTTTACCAACATGATGACTTAGAATTTTTAACAATTGAAATTCATTTGGTGTTAAATGAATTGGTTGGTCGTTAATGTAAACCATTTTAGCATTGAAATCAACCGTAAGCGGACCATTTTTGAAGTTGTTTTCTTCGGTTGTTGTTTTTTTTGAGACACGCAGTGCGACTCTAATACGTGCTTGTAATTCGTCGACATTGAACGGTTTAATCATATAGTCATTCGCACCGCAGTCTAGCGCATTGACAATTGTTTGTTCTTCTGTACGCGCACTGATAACAATAATTGGTGTATCGATATCTGTTCTGATTTGCTTGATTAGAGTAAAGCCATCAATATCAGGTAAACCTAAATCAAGTAATATAACATCTGGATGCTCTGTTCGAATACGAAAGGCTGCGTCCTTTCCATTTCTTGCTGTGATTACTTTATAGTAATTCATGGTTAAAGTAACATCGATTAAATGTAAAATAGCAGCATCATCTTCAACAACTAAAAGTGTAGATTTCATCATCTCACCCTTTCATATCTATTTGATCTATATCTAAGTAAAAATAAAAAATACTGCCATGTGGATGATTAGGTTGGTATTCTAATTTGCTATCATGTTGTTTTAAAATGAGTTGCACTAAATATAGTCCCAGTCCTAAGCTGTCTTTTTTATTGTCTTTAAAATAATCCCCTGAATAATAAGGTTTATAAATTAAATGTCGTTCTTCTTCAGGAATCCCTTTCCCAAAATCAATCATTTCAAAGCGTACACGAGATGGCTGTAGATGAATGCAAAGTTTAATTTCTGAAGTGGTCCCAGAGTGTTTCAACGCGTTATCAACGAGATTAAATAAAACTTGCAGTATTAGTTTGCTATCAATGTGAACGAATGCCATGGTATCTTCGGTTTCAATCGTTACCTTTTGATTTTGGTGTCTGCGAATCAACCCTTGCTCGAATTCTTCTAACAGTTCTTCTATAAGATAAGCCGTCCGTTTTACTTTTATATCAGAACTTTCCAACTTAGTGAGAGATAAAATATTAGTAACAAGTGTATACAGGTATTGTGCTTCCTTATATGAAGCAGTTAATAGTTTTAATTTTTCAGCGTTATCTAAGCTCTTACTGTGAAATTTCAACACATCTAAGTTTCCAATAATAGATGTGAGTGGTGTCCGTATATCATGTGAAATAGAATGTAAGAAATTAGAGCGTGTTGCTTCGCGCTCAGCTGTTAACATCGATTGTCTTGTTTGTTTAAGTAAATATACATTTTCTATTGCCAGCATTAAATCATTTAACATAGAGTCTAATATTGAATTGTCATACATATCGATATAATCTTTATCATCAAATTGAATGGACACGATTCCTTTTACGGGATTACTACCTATAGGTATACATAGATATTTGCTTCCGGGGAAGGTATCGGTAAGTCTTCCGGCACGATGTTCGTTTTCGATGACCCAAGTCAATGTTTCTGCATCTTCTACATCTTCCATATTTTTTGTGTTTTTAAATGATGGATGTCCAAATGAAGATGATTTGACTACTTTTTTTGATTCGACTAAAAACACCGTAACATTTTGATGTAACAATTGATGGATTTGTTCACCAGCTATATTTAACAGTTTCATTATAGAATAAGATTCTTTAATAGATTGATTAAACTGTAACATAATATCAGTACGATATAATTGGCGCTCTGTTAATGAGTGCTGATACTTTAAATTTTTTAAAATGGCACTCGTAAAAATACTTGCAAAAATACTGATTACAAATGTAATAGGGTATTCAAATCGATACATTTCTAGAGTGAATCTTGGCACGGTAAAGAAATAATTAAAAATAAAAACGTTTAATATCGATGTAAAGAATCCAATGAGATAAGATTGCGTCCATATGGATAATAAGATAATACCAATAAAGAATAATAGTAAAATAATTGCGCTTGATTCATTTTTATCAATTGTGTAAATCCACATACCAAGGAGAACACAAAATGTTTGAATAATAAGCATTTTCATTATATCTACAGATAATGCTATTTGATAAGATGGTTTATTCATTGATTGTGTACGTTCTTGCTTATTTGAGTTTATATAATAGATAGGCACAATCTCTAATTTGAAATAATGCGGCGCATGGTTAATTTCTTCAATAAGTGATTTTTTAAAATAATGTTTCCATTTTGGGTTTTCTGATTGCCCAAGAACTAACTTAGTAACAAATGCGCTATCGCACCAATCTGTTAATGCTTTTGCAACGTCTTGTGCATAAAGAACTTTAATCTCTGCACCTAACGATTTGGCGAGCATAAGATTTTTATGCACGTAATGGTCTTGTATTTTGCTTTCTGAAGGTGTCTCAAAGGTGTCGATATAAATAGCTGTAAATTTGGCATGTTCTTTATAGGCAGAACGTCTTGCTTCTCGAATAACGCGCTCGTTATAAATACTACCACTGACAGCAACGGCGATATGAGGCGTGATATCTGTATGTTTTGTATTACATTGTTGTTCTTTTTGACTCATAATGTCTGCTACAGTTCTGAGCGCAAGTTCACGCAATCTAGTCAAATTTTCATAAGAAAAAAAGTTGGAAAACGCTGTTTCTAAACGTTCTTTTTTATATACTTTTCCAGCTTTTAAACGTTGTATCAGCATATTCGGCGAAATATCTACAACTTCAAATGCATCTGCCGACATAATAAATTGATCGGGTACGCGTTCTGTCACTTGAATACCTGTCATTAATTCAATTTGTCCACTTAAACTTTCTATATGTTGGATATTTAGTGTTGTCCACACATCGATACCGTGAGACAGTATTTCTTCAATATCCATATATCTTTTCAAATGACGATTTTTAGAAATATTAGTGTGTGCGAGTTCATCAATCAATACGATATCGGGTTGAGCCTCAATAATTCTTTCAACATTGATAAACTGAAACATATGGCTACCGAATTTATGGCTAGAAGTTGTAATTTCAGGAAGTTGTTTGGCAAGCGCATTTGTCTCAGGACGTTGATGTGGCTCAATATAACCGATCTTAACATCCACCCCTTCTTTATATTGGTCGATACCATTTGAAAGCATTTCATACGTTTTCCCAACGCCAGGGCTATAACCTAAATAAATGGTCAGAGTTCCTCTTTTTTTATATGAACTTTCCATATGCTAACACCTCTTAAGTATATATTAATTAATACTAAAATAATTATCCATTTATATTTTTATTTTATGGCTCATCTTTATATTTTCTTAATATCTTTTTTGAAATATTAATACTATGATTATACAGTTCTTGCTAAGCTTTTCTTGAAAGTGAGGAGAGAACAAAATGATTGCACTATTAGCATTTGTTGTAATCGGATTAATTTTATATTTATTTTACGCATTATTTTGGAGTGAAAAATTCTAATAACGAAGGAAGGAATCGCAATGAGTATAATTTTATTTTTAATGATCTTTATTGCGTTGACATATATCGTGAGTCGTTACTTATATTTAGTAGCTCTAATTGTTCCATCTAAGATAGATATACTATTCAATCCTATTGAAAAGGTAATTTATCGACTAATCAATACTAAATTAGAGCATATGTCAGGCAAAACATATTTAAAACACTTTTTTTGGTTCAACGGAATAACAGGGATAGTGGCATTGATATTATTATTGACGCAACAATGGCTTTGGATAAACCCGAATCACAATTTAAACCAATCCATATCTTTGGCCTTTAATACAATGGCTTCATTTATAACGAATACGAATTTACAACATTATTCAGGAGAAACGGGACTAAGTTATTTAACGCAAATGACGGTCATAACATTTTTAATGTTCACATCAGCTGCTTCTGGCTATGCCGTATGTATTGCAATGTTGAGAAGATTGACAGGTATGACAGATGTCATTGGCAATTTTTATCAAGACATCATACGTTTTATTGTGCGTGTTCTAATACCGTTCTCATTTATTATCAGCTTATTTTTAATCAGTCAAGGGACACCTCAAACATTTAAAGGAAACCTTGTCATAGAAACTTTGTCAGGCGTTAAACAAACGATTGCTTATGGTCCAATCGCATCAATGGAAGCAATTAAACATCTTGGTACAAACGGTGGCGGATTTTTAGGCGCAAATGCCTCGACGCCATTTGAGAATCCTAACTACTGGACTAATTTTGTTGAAGCTTTAAGTATGATGCTTATACCAGGGGCTTTAGTATTCTTATATGGCAGAATGTTAAAAAATAAAAAGCAAGTACATCCTCATGCTGTAATGATTTTTGTTGCGATGTTTGTTCTATTTATCGCATGTTTAGTGATGTGTCTACACTTTGAATTCTCAGGGAACCCCGTCTTACAGCATTTAGGAATTACTGGTGGCAATATGGAAGGTAAAGAAACACGATTTGGTGTAGGTCTTTCAGCGCTATTTACAACGATTACGACGGCTTTTACAACAGGCAGTGTAAACAACATGCATGATAGCTTAACACCTTTAGGCGGTCTTGTCCCATTATTATTAATGATGTTGAATGCGGTCTTTGGTGGCGAAGGTGTGGGACTTATGAATATGTTGATTTATGTCATGCTCACAGTATTTATGTGTAGTTTAATGATTGGAAAGACACCAAGCTATTTAGGTATGAAGATAGAAGGAAAAGAGATGAAGCTTATTGCGCTTTCATTTTTAATACATCCATTGCTTATTTTATTTTTCTCTGCATTGGCATTTATAGTACCGGGTGCAACAGATGCCATCACCAATCCACAGTTCCATGGTGTATCACAAGTGCTGTATGAATTTTCATCTTCATCTGCTAACAACGGTTCAGGATTTGAGGGATTAAAGGATAATACAACGTTTTGGAATATTTCAACTGGCATTGTCATGTTGTTAGCACGGTATATTCCAATTATTTTACAGTTAAGCATTGTATCAAGTTTAGTAAATAAAAAAACATATCAAAATCTAACAGAAGATGTACCAATCAATAATTTATTTTTCAGTAGTGTATTAATCATCTTTATTATTTTACTTAGTGGTTTAACGTTCTTACCAGATTTAATGCTTGGACCAATAGGAGAGCACTTATTGCTACATTCTTAATAGGAGGAAGGTCTAAAATGATTGAAACTAAAAAAATATTTGAATCCAGTTTGGTCAAACAGGCTTTAAAAGAAAGCATTATTAAATTAAACCCAGTATGCATGGTTAAAAATCCTATTATGTTTGTGGTAGAAGTAGGGATGATGCTCTCTTTAATTTTAACAATGGCACCAAATTTATTTAGTTATGAAAATGTATCACGAACGTATTTACTTAGTATTTTCTTTATATTATTATTAACGTTAATTTTCGCAAATTTTTCAGAGGCTTTAGCAGAAGGGCGTGGTAAAGCACAGGCAAAAGCATTGCGCCAAACACAAACTGAAATGACTGCAAGACGTATTAAGTCTGACGGTAGTTATGAAATCATTGATGCTAGCCAATTGAAAAAAGGAGATATTGTACGTGTAGAAACGGGCGAGCAAATTCCGAATGACGGTCAAGTTATTAATGGATTAGCTACCGTAGATGAATCTGCAATTACAGGTGAGTCTGCACCAGTTATTAAAGAAAGTGGAGGAGACTTCAATAATGTTATTGGAGGTACTTCTGTAGCTTCCGACTGGTTGGAGGTTGAAATCACATCAAATCCAGGTCAATCATTTTTAGATAAAATGATTTATTTGGTTGAAAATGCGACAAGAAAGAAAACACCTAACGAAATCGCATTATTTACATTATTGATGACCTTAACAATTGTTTTTTTAGTTGTCATTTTAACAATGTATCCTTTAGCGACATTTTTACATTTCAATTTATCTATTGCAATGCTGATTGCTTTAACTGTTTGTCTGATTCCAACAACGATTGGTGGCTTATTATCTGCCATTGGAATCGCGGGTATGGATCGCGTTACACAATTTAATATTTTAGCTAAAAGCGGGCGTTCAGTAGAAACATGTGGGGATGTTAATGTTTTGATATTAGACAAAACTGGGACAATTACTTATGGGAATCGTATGGCTAGTGAATTTATTCCGGTTGCATCGACAAAGTTTGAAAGATTGGTAAAAGCTTCATACGAATGTTCTGTCGAAGATGATACACCAGAAGGTAGCAGTATTGTAAAGTTAGCACGTCAGCAACACATTGATTTACCAACAGACAGAGGAGAATATTTCCCATTTACTGCTGAAACACGCATGAGTGGTGTGAAATTTTCTAATCGCGAAGTCTATAAAGGTGCACCTAATAGCATGATTAAACGTGTTAAAGAAGCAGGTGGCCATATTCCTGATGATTTAGACACGTATGTAAATGAAGTGTCTAAAAAAGGTGGCACACCATTAGTTGTCATTGAAAATAACGTCATATTAGGTGTTATTTATTTAAAAGATGTTATTAAAGAAGGGTTAGTGGCACGTTTTCAAGAATTGCGTGCGATGGGCATCGAAACGGTGATGTGTACAGGAGACAATCAACTTACTGCTGCAACCATTGCGAAAGAAGCGGGTGTAGATCGCTTTGTTGCCGAGTGTAAACCTGAAGATAAAATTAATGTTATTAAAGAAGAACAAGCAAAAGGTCATATCGTCGCGATGACAGGTGATGGTACAAATGATGCACCTGCTTTAGCTGTAGCTAATGTGGGGCTAGCGATGAATTCAGGTACGATGAGTGCGAAAGAAGCTGCCAATTTGATTGATCTAGATTCAAATCCAACTAAATTAATGGAAGTTGTATTGATAGGCAGACAATTACTCATGACGCGAGGGGCTTTAACAACGTTCAGTATTGCGAATGATGTGGCTAAATATTTTGCCATTTTACCTGCAATGTTTATGTCTGCTATGCCTGCAATGAATCATTTGAATATGATGCATTTACATTCACCAGAATCAGCCGTACTTTCAGCTTTAATATTTAATGCCTTGATTATTGTGTTGCTTATTCCAATTGCAATGAAAGGCGTGAAATTTAAAGGTGTTTCAACTCAAATGATATTAATAAAGAATATATTGATTTATGGAATAGGTGGCATGATTGTACCATTTATTGGTATTAAGCTGATTGATTTAATCATTCAATTTATTGTTTGAAGGAGAATATAATAAAATGATACAAGCGATAAGAAAAAGTACTAGGCTCGTCATTGTCATGTTGATATTATGTGGACTGTTATTTCCGTTGACTGTAACAGCTGTTGGACAGATTATATTTCCACATCAAGCAAATGGAAGTTTAATCACGAAAAATGGTAAAGTTGTCGGTTCTGAATTGATTGGTCAACAATGGGAGAGTCGGAAATACTTTCATGGTCGTATAAGTGCTGTGAATTATAATATGAATAATCAAGAAGTAAATAGCAATGGTGGGCCTGCCTCAGGAGGATCGAATTTCGGCAATAGTAATCCTAAATTGAAGCAACGTGTGAAAGAGATGATTCAACAAGAGGGTAAAGCACGTTCTGTCGATGCTGTCACAGCTTCTGCTTCAGGATTGGATCCGGATATTACCGTTAAGAATGCTGAACAACAGGCCCAAAGAATAGCAAAAGCGCGTGATATTGATGTGTCTAAAGTCAATCATGTGATTGTAGAAAATAAAAAATCTTTGCCTATGGCTGATGATTATGTCAATGTTTTAAAGATGAATATTGCTTTAGATAAACTGAAATAACTCGTGAAAGTATATTAATATTTAGCTTACGTCAAGGTGAACGGACGTTAACATCATGTTGTGATATCGTTTATAACTAAAAAAATGTAGGAAAAACAGCAGGTTGAAGCTGCCATTTTCCTACATTTTATTATGCCTATTTATAATTAAACTTTATAGCCTAAACAGTGATGAATGTAATGCACTTATTATATTTCAAGGCGCAGCATGTATATTGGAAGAGGTATGAATAATATAATAAAAACTAAAAATTTCTAACTGCGCAATTCCTTATACATTTTGCGGTGGTATCTTTCAGTGCTTTATTTATTGATGTTTCTTTTTCGGGCGTATTAAGAACATTATACCACCTAAAATAGCAACTAATGATGCCCATAATGTTGCATGATTTGTTGTTTGGCCGGTAGCTGGTAATGTATGTTGTGCTACTGGTGACGGATGTGCTGCTGTTTTATGCATATGTGATGTCTGTGATTGCACTGTATGATTGTTCTGTGCATGTGATAAAGGTTTGGTTACATCCTGTTGTTGTGTGTGGTGACTTCGTTGATTGTTGTGTTGCACTTGATTGTGTACTGAATGTTTAGCAACATTTAGCGTGCTTATTTGTGTTTCAGTGCTTACATTTTGATGTGATGTATTACTGTGTGTATGATTGTGCGCTGCTGTTTGTTGGACTACAGTTTGTTTAGTATGACCAGTGTTTGAAGCTACACTCACAGTTGGTTTATTCATTTGTTTATGGTTTGCCGGTGCGTGTGTTGTTGTAACTACAGGTTTGGTTACTTTTTTGTGGTCTGTTGTAGTGTCAGCTGGTTTTACGATAGGTTTATCTGCTTTCTTGTTATTAGAAGTTGCTGTATCTGCTTGGTTTATGTAAGGTTTAGCATCTTTTTTATTGTTTGGTGTTGTTGGTGCTTCCGCGTCTGCTTTTTTAGAAATCGCATTATTTTTAATGCGCACATGATATTGACCAGAATAGCCTATTGTTGGGAAATCTACTTTAACAATCGAATTATAAATCTCTTTACCTTCTACATATGGGAAGAGTACAGTACGTTTATCATTGACCGTATCTTTATCAATGGTCATCACACGTTGCCCTTCGACTTGGAAATCTTTCCAAATTGAATCTATTGTTGTTGTTAATTTAATGTACTTTTTACCGTCTACTTCTACAAGTTCAAATGGTTTTTCAACAAAGCCATCCATCGTTGAAAGGTCGTCATCATCACTTTGTAATACTGAAATGTCCAGCGATTTGCTGTTCGTTATTTGAACTTTTTTAACGGGTGCGTGTTCGAATTCCACTTTAGCAGAGGCAACTTCTTGGTCTAAATCTTTCTTTAGTTGCTCTAATTTTTGACTGTATTGTGCTCTTAATTTTTCTGGTAGTTGATCTTTAACACGGTTGAGTTCGTAAATTTTACGTTCTAAAGTTTTAGCTTTGTTGTAATCTGCTAATAGTGCTTCTGTTTCGAAATCTTCACGTGTTTTGAATTTACTTTCATCATTATAGATGGGTTGTTCAAAAACCATTTTCGTATAGTCATAGTTTGTTTCAGGATCATTATAAATTTGTGTAGATGATTTTATAACGAGTTCTTTTGTGCCATTGGATACATCGAAGCGAATATACGCATCGTCTGTTTCTGGGTTATAAGTAACGAGTTCAATAGGCAGCTTTTTATTATTTTCATAAACTTCAAATTTTTTCCAAGTTGAAGCGGTTTTTAATCCTAATTCTACAGTTGTTTTATTTTTATCTTTGTTGAAATAAACATTGGCTGGAGAAATTGTACTTGCATAATGATAGAACTGAAGGTCACCGTCTTTGTTTTTCATTTCGAATGATACAGGTCGACTGTTTGAAGTATCATGTGGCTTGTTTGTATATGTCTTATCTTTAACAGCATCTTTAATAGATTGATCTACAGCCTGTTTAGCTGGATTTGACACTGCAGTAGAAGACTTAGGATTAACAGCGTTTGTAGTTAATGCTGTTGGCGCAGGTGCAGCTTTAGGTTGTGTCGTATTAGAGACGTTAGTTGCAGGTGTAACCGTTTGTTTATCGTTTGCTTGAGCACGCGACTTATCATTCGTTGTAGTTGTAGCTACTGTCTTGTCAGTGTGATCAGCGTTAGGCTGCGCATTCGTTTCCACTGTCGGCGCAACTGGCTTGCTTTGTGCAGGTGTATTATTTTCTGATGCAACAGCTGAATGAGCTGGTTCTACTGCGTTCTCTGCAGCTTGTGCCTGATGTTCGGCATTTAAAAATAAGCATGTGCCTAATGTAATTGAAGCCGCACCTATTGAGAATTTACGTATTGAAAAATGCTGATTTGGTCTTGCATTGTTATTTTCGTGGTTGTTTTTCATGGTTTTAACAACTCCCAATTTATTTTTCTCAATTGATAATCATTATCAGTTGAGTTAAAATGATTATACATAATTTTTATGTAATTGGGTAGTATTTTTTAAATAGAATTTAAGTTAAAATAATTTTTGTAAAAATTTAGAATATAATATTCTGCAGCACAAGTGCTTAATACGGAATGAAGTTGTAATTGTCTAAGAAAGATATGGTTAATTGATAATCGTTATCAATTATAGTACACTTATACTTCGTACCATATATCATTGTAAGAAGATATTTTATGATTGTTTTACATTAAAGGAGTGTGACAAATGAAGAGACAGACATTAGATGTTAAAGAGTTAATACATATTGGGATATTTACAGCTATTTATTTCATGGTCATTGCGATACCAGGTATATTGGGTATCATTCCTATTTTTATGTTATTGTTACCTGCCATGATTGGCTTTTTAGGTGCAATACCAATTATGTTGTTAATTGCTAAAACACAAAAATTTGGAGCGCTAACTATTTTATGTCTTATTATTAATATTTTATTAATTATTGGCGGGCATCCTTGGATTGCACTAATCTACAGTATTCCAGTGACGGTTATTGCAGATTATATTATGGCGAGTGGTCATTATCAGAATACGAAATTAAATGCCCTAGGTTATATTATTTTTTCAATGTGGTCCATCGGTAATTTATTACCGTTTTACTTTATGAGACAAACATTTTTAGCACATTTAGCTGAACGACATGGCAGTCATTATGAACAAACTGTAGCAATGTTATTTTCATATCAAATGATTCCAGTTTTAATTATTTTAACAATTATTGGTGCATGGCTAGGTTACATTATTGCTACAACAGTCTTACGTAAACATTTTAAACGTGCAGGTATGATTTAAAATGTTAGGTTATATAAGTAACAAGCCGCGTATATTTAATTTCGATCCTCGTGTCAAAATAACGTTGATGTTGTTAATTTCATTTGTAGCAATGACTGGAAATAGTTTAGGGTTACATAAATATCCTAGACTATTTTTAATGTTAATACCGGTGTGTTTGCTAATTGGTGTAGGTTATTATTATAAAGGACTTATATTGGGCATTATGATTGGGATGAGTTGGTATATAGAAGCATTTATGTCTATTCGAACACAGTTGTTATTATTTATTGTTGTCATCATTATTACGAAATTTGCCTCGGCGCTAGCTATGGGTTATTTTATTGTTCAAACAACTCAAGTTGAAACGCTGATTCAAGGCTTAGAGCGATTGAAAGTTTCGCGAAAAGTAACACTGCCTTTAGCAGTTATGTTTCGTTTTATTCCAACTATTAAAGAAGAATCAAGTGCGATCAAAGATGCGATGACCATGCGTCAAATTGATGTTAAATCGGCAGGGAAACATCCGATAAAATATATAGAGTATCGTTATGTCCCATTGATTAATAGTGTGTTAAAAATTGGAAATGAATTAACCATGTCAGCAATCACTCGAGGACTTAATTTAACGAATGCCCGCACGTCTATACATCATATACAAATGACACTGTTAGATTGGATGATGCTGTTGGGTACATTGAGTTTAGTTATTCTTTATTATGTAATGTGAGGTGAAGGACCATGATTGAATTGAAACATGTGTCATTTTCATATGAAAACGGAACGCCATCATTAAAGGATATTGATTTACTCATTTCATCTGGAGAGGTCATTTGTTTTACTGGTGCATCAGGTTGTGGGAAGACAACCTTACTAAGATTATTTAATGGCTTGATTCCATACTTTTTTAATGGCAAGTTAACAGGGGAAATCATCATAAATGGAACGTCAACGCAAACACAGTCGATCTATGATTTATCAAAACAAACTGGTTCGGTATTTCAAAATCCTCGTGCACAGTTTTTTTGTCTGAATAGTACGAGTGAGATGGCATTTGAAGCAGAAAATTATGGCTATCATCCACAGTATATTACAGAGCAAATTCGTAAAGGAACCACAGATTTAAACTTAAGCCATTTGTTAGATAGAGATATTTTTAAATTATCGGGTGGTGAAAAGCAACTGTTGGCTTGTGCCACAATTGAAGTTTGTCAACATGACATCATTATATTAGATGAGCCATCTTCCAATTTAGATCATGAGACAATCAAAAAGTTAAAGCAATTAATCCTTCGATGGAAACAAGCTGGGAAGACAGTGATTATTGCAGAACATCGCTTATATTATCTATATGATATTGTGGATCGCTTAGTCGTCATGGAACAAGGTGCGGTGGCACATAGTTACACATCAGCTGAGCTGAAGCAGTTAACTCAAACACAATTAGCAGGCTTAGGGTTACGCGCAACTCGACTAGATTTATTACCCGGGAAATCACATCAGCGACATATTGACAGCGAGAACAGATTGCAATTGAATGAATTTAATTTTAAATATAAGAAACAGGATAAGACAACATTACAGTTAGGCGACTTATCATTAGCACGTGGGGCAGTCACGGCTATAGTTGGACATAATGGTGCTGGTAAATCAACCTTTGCACGTTGTTTATGCGGTTTAGAACGACATTTTAAAGGTACAGTTGTAGAAGCGCAGTTAACATTAAAGCGTAAAGCACGTCTGAAAAATGTCTTTATGGTGTTTCAAGATGTGCACCGTCAGTTATTTGCTGAAGATTTAGAAGAAGAATTGCGCTTAAGTGATGAGACGTTGACTGCAGAAGAAATCCAGCATAATTTAGAGACATTTAATATTGCGCATCAATCAGATACACATCCGTTAGCATTATCTGGTGGGCAACAGCAGCGTCTAGCTGTGGCTAGTGCAGTCGTATCTAATAGAAAAATATTAATCTTTGATGAACCTTCAAGTGGGTTAGATGGGGCTAACATGAGACAGATGGCAGCGTTATTAAACAGATTAGCTGATAAGGGATACACGATCGTATTAATCACGCATGATTATGAATTACTGATGGCTTGTACGGATGAAGTTATCGAAATTGCACATGGACAACTAGTGGCTCAATTTGTTTTGAATTCTGAAAATGAAATGCGGCTTGCGCCACTATTTATCAATTAAATAAATATTAAATAAGACGAAATCTCAGTTTTCTGTTGAGATTTCGTCTTTGTCTATCACGTTCATCTAATTATTTGGGCGATATTAACGTTGTTCTTTACGTTTTCTACCAAATAGTAAGATAGAACCACCTAGGGCTAATAAGCTACCAAAAATTGATGCTGAAGTTGTCGCATTTTCTTGTCCAGTGTTTGGCAATGAATGCATATGACTTTGTTGAGCTGGTTGTGGTTTTGTCATGGCAACGTGTTGTTTATCTTCATGTTTGTTTTGAGATAAATGTACATGTTGTTGTGTTGTTGGTTGTGCCATTGTAGCTTGTGCCTTAACTTCATCCTTAGCTGGTTTATAAGTGCTTGCTACAACTGGTGTATGATGTTGTGTTGCTGTTGCATCATGATTGACTGTAGTAGATACGTGACTCGTTTTAATTGTCTTGTGTGTAGCAGCTGCTTTAGAATGTTGATTTACTGTTGTTGCAGGTTGAACTACTTTTGGTGCATTATTTTTAGCTTTATCAACTTTTTTAGTTTTATTAGCTTTATTTTCTTTATTTGCTTTTGTTGGCTTTGTAGTTGATGTTTTAGCTTTATTTGTCTTATTTGCTGGTTTGGTTTTTGGTGTTTCTGGTTTGGCTGTAGTTAATTCAGGTACAGGTGTTTCAAATAATAGTGTCGTTTGGTACTTGTTGTCGTAGTTAATGGCTGGGACAACGATATGCACTCTAGAAATTAACTGTTTCATGCCTGGTTTTACTTCGATACGAATAGTTTTAGTATCTGCTTTTTTATCGTGTTTGACAACGGTTGTTGTTAATTCTTTATTTTGTGGTGTAAAGAATTGGAATGATTTCCACCAGTCAGCATTTTTCAATGTAACTTCAAAGTAAGTTTTACCATTTTCTTTAATGAATTTACCAGGGTGTTCCATGTAGCCATCCATAACAGATGTTTCTGTTGATTTATCTTTTTGTACTTTATATTTCGCAGTTTGTGTTACTGCTGCTGATTTTGCTTGTTGTGAAGCAGGTTTTTTAGCACTTAAAGTCATAACAGATGGACGAGCTACATTTTTAGCTTGTGCCAATGTTTCTGGTTTAACAGCATTTTTTTGAGTTGATTGTACATCAAGCGCTTGTGCTTTGCTTGCTTGTGCTTTGGCAGGCTGTGGAACAGGTTTAGCAAATGCGATTTGAGTTGTATATTCATGATCATAATTAATCACTGGGACAATAATATGTACTTTCGAAATCAGTTGTTGTGTACCTGATGCCACTTCGACACGGATTGTCTTGATATTTTTACTTGTATCATCTTTAGTTACTATGGTATTAAGCTTGTTATTATTTTCATCATAAAATTCAAATGATTTCCACCATTTGGCATGGTTTAATTCAGCTTCAAAGTAGTATTTATTATTCGCATGAACGAGTTTGCCTGGATGGTTCATATATTGATTCATTGTAGATTTTTGTTTTGTTTTATCTTTGTTCACTTGAAACTCGAAGTCTTCAGTTGTTTCTGAAGTACCGCTTTTAACAGAACGTACGACTGGTTGAGCTTCTCTTGTTTGTTGTGTCGCAGGTTGAGCAGGTGCTTTAGTATTTGCTTGAGTTGCTTGTTGCTTGACTGCGTCTTGTTTCAATGTACTTGATTGTTTAGGTGATGCTTGTGCGTCATTTTGTGACTTGCTGTCTGATGTTACTGCTGCAGCTTGATTACTTTTAGCCTGCTGTTTATTTGCTTGTGTATGATTTTGCTCTGTTTTTGGCGTTTGGTTAGTTGTGGCAGCTTGATTTTGAGGTTGATCGATAATAATTGGATCAATGTTTGTTTCTACTTTGTTCTCTTGATGCGTAGCAGGTTCATTTTGCGTGGTATTAGCTTCAGCAGCATGTGCAGGATTACCTAAAAATAGTAGTGAACCAACGATAATTGAAGCCGTACCTACTGAGAATTTACGAATGGAATAGTGGTTAGCGATAAAGCCAAATTTATTAGTTTGTATACGTTGATGTTTTTTCATGTGTTTGTCTCCTTGTATCAATATAATTTAAATTTTAAAAGATGATTATCAGAACTAGAGAGTAGTGTGTAAGTCATGTGGTATGAATAATGTAATGTGTCACTTATTGAAAATGATTATCATTATTGATTATATCAGTTCCATGTCATTTTACAACAAGGTATAAATATTTTAATATTGCTTTTTTAATAATTGTTTTGATAATAAAATTAAATAACATTGATTAAATTATCTGCTATTAAATGAAGGAAATGGACACTAAATGAAAATACAACTAAATCCATTATGGAAGATACTTTCATTATAGGTTAGCAATGATATAACTGTTTAAGCACGCTTCAATCTTTTATGTCACGACTACCATAACTTTGTTAATACAATCTAGATAAAGACATTAATATATAAGGAATTGCGATAAAACGTTCTATGTATGGGGTATGAGCTAAGCGTTGTCATTTTAATTGCTAATGTGGTGCGATCAGTTTTTTATTTTCTTAAATGCCTTAAAAAATTAAGAAAAAATTTAAAAAATAAATTGACATTGATAATCATTTTCAATTAATCTAATAAGTAGAACTAGAGTGAGCAAAATGATTATATTTTTATCGTGAAAAGGAGGCAAAATAAGCGTGAAAACAGTATTTAAAATAGTTAGTTTTATATTCTTATGTATTTTCTCATTTGGGATATTGTCATCAAGCAGCGCGTTCGCAGAGGGTCAGTCACTTAATTATGAGGTATTAAAATATAATACCAATGATACTTCGATTGCGAATGACTATTTTAATAAACCAGCAACCGTAGTTGAAAGAAATGGTAAGAAATATGTTCAAATAACAGTTAATCATAGTCACTGGATTACCGGAATGAGTATTGAAGGTAAAAATGAAAAAATCATCAATACCAATAAAGCAAAAGATGAACGTACGTCAGAATTTGAAGTAAGTAAAACATCAGGTAAAGTAGACGGTAAAATTTCAGTTTATATAAATGAAAAAGTAAATGGTAAACCTTTTAAATATGACCACCACTATAACATTACATATAAATTTAACGGCAAAGATAGTGGTAGTTCTAGTGCAGCAACACCGGGAATAAATAAATCGGAAAATGGCGGTACAGGCTCAGCAGCAAGTGATGCAGGAAATGGTACAAGCTCAGATAGTAACAGCGCATCTACTGATGGATCTTCAGTTGAAAATCCTCAAACGAGTGCTGGTACACCGGCATATGTTTATTTAATACCAGTTGTAGCCGTGGTATTCTTAATGCTATCTGTTGCAATTTTAAAACGTAACAGAAAAGGTAACCACTAATAATGTCTAAGCGTTTGAAATTATTATTGGCTACGTCATTAATTTTTTCATGGTCTGTTGTTACTGGCTCATATAGTAATGCGGCAATGCTTAATGTTAGAGCTGATGATTCGAGTTATTCATCAGCTCCTTCTCATATAGACACAAACCAATGGACTCATTCAAGCAACGCTCAATTAAGTATTTATTATGCAGATAGCAAGACACTTGCGCAATCATACAATAAGATGGTTGATCCAAGTGTTCAAATCATTAAAGATCATGGGCGACTTGTAGCAAAAATTAACATTGCTAAACATGGATTGTGGAAGCAACTTCAAGTTGAAGATCAAGGGCAAATGAGATTACTTAACATACATACCACACCATCACAGCCAACTAAAGATTATGTATTGTTACCTTTAAATAAGCAACAAACGCATTATAAAGTTAACGTTACAACTATAGAGAATGGGCAAGAAAAACAGCAACAACTGCTATTCAATATTACACCATCAACAGCGCAAGAAGACGGTCATCAGGTTAATAAGCGAGCAGTTAATTTTTATGTACGTAAAAAAGAAGAAAATAAGCTGTCACATATGGATGATTATGTGAAACACCCAGGACATTACGTCACGATTCAAGGGAAACGTTATTTTGAAATGACGTTAACGCATATAGACTGGTGGCAAAGTTATCAATTTTATCATCAAAATACGAAATTACAACATGAGGTCATCTATGAAAATAGTGATACTCAAGAAGCCACTGTGCGCATACCTGTAGAAGAAGATACTAAAGAGATAGAAGCACGCATCCACATTGTCATTCCAGAATTAAACTATGATCATCACTACACAACGTATATTGTGCTAGGTGTAAAACATCCAAATGAAACAGACGATAGTCAATCAGATACATCAGCGGAAAAACGTAACAAAGATAAACATCAGCAAGACCCCGGAGATAAGTCAGTACCTCCAGCTTCAGAAAAACAACAAGCGCATGTTAAGCAGCAACAACAAACACAGCAAAATAATGATACACATGCATCCAACAATGAAGATACTTCAAGTAGAACAACAACGCCGTCTAATAATAGTGAAACGACAACGCAATCATCAAGTTCAACACCAACACCATCTTCACATGAATCGTCAGCACAACAAGGTGAAAAGAAACAAGTAACAACAGCTGCATCAAAAAATAAAGCGCACGCCGCGCAGCAGCACAAAGATAAAAATAAACGAACACCAGCATTTGATAGAAATGCTGATAAATCTTATCACACAGATGGCAATAAACAACCTAACGTTAATTTGCCAAAACATACGAAAGACTATATTATATTCGGAATTTTAATTTTTATTTCAGTAGCAGGTTTAATTGCTACATATTTCATTAATAGAAAGCGGTGAGTAACAAAATGAACATCAGCAAAATAATGTCATCATTAGCTATATTGCTTATGTTGCTTACTGGATGTAGTCAAAGTAGTAAACATACAAAAGGTGATAATGTAGATCAACAAGGTAACGCATATCGCATTGTACCAACCACGGTGGCTTTAACGATGACACTAGATAAACTGGACATTCCTATTGTCGGAAAGCCAACGACATATAAAACATTGCCTAAGCGTTATAAAGACGTGCCAGAAGTTGGGCAACCGATGCAACCAAGTGTGGAAGCAGTGAAACAAGTCAATCCAACGCATGTATTAAGTGTAAGTACGATTAAAGATGAAATGAAGCCGTTTTATAAACAATTGAATATGAAGGGATATTATTACGATTACGATAGTTTAGATGGCATGGAAAAATCCATCACACAATTGGGACATCAATTTAATCGTGAAAGTAAGGCAAAAGCATTAAATCAACACATCAATTCAGTCAAAAAGGATATTCAAGACAAAGCTGCTAAACAAAAGAAACATCCTAAAGTGCTTATTTTAATGGGGGTTCCTGGAAGTTATTTAGTAGCTACAGATAAATCATATATTGGGGATTTAGTGAAAATTGCAGGTGGAGAAAATGTGATTAAAGATACATCAAAACAATATATATCTTCTAATACTGAAAATCTAGTGAATGTCGATCCAGACATTATTTTACGCTTGCCTCATGGTATGCCAGATGAAGTGAAAAAGATGTTCCAAAAAGAATTTAAGCAAAATGACATTTGGAAACATTTTAAAGCAGTTAAAGAAGACCGTGTGTATGATTTAGAAGAGATACCTTTTGGCATTACTGCAAATGTTGATGCTGATGATGCCATGAAGCAATTATATGACGTTTTTTATAATCAACATTAAGTTTTAAAAGAGGAAGAGGATATGAAAAAACATCCAGCATTTTTAATGGTTATCATGTTAGCATTGCTCATTGTGACAACATATGTTGCTGTGGTTGTTGGTAAAATACCAATTAGTTTTGATCAAGTAATGACTAAAGTAACTACTGGTAGCGAACAGCATGTTGATGCGGTTATCGATTTAAGGTTTCCAAGGATATTTATTGCATTATTTGTGGGGGCTATATTAGCAGTATCAGGCGCTTTATTACAGGCTGTTCTGCAAAATCCACTCGCAGAAGCAAATATTTTGGGTGTTTCATCAGGTGCGTTAGTGGTTCGCAGTCTTGTGCTTTTACTATTTCCAGGGTTATATTTTTACGCGCCATTTCTAAGTTTTATTGGTGGCGTTATACCATTTATGGTGTTGTTTGTGCTTATTGCGAAATATAAATTAGCGCCAGTGAGAATGATTCTTGTAGGTGTGGCATTATATGCAATGTTAAATGGCATACTAGAACTGTTAGCTCAAGATCCGTTTATGAAGATTCCACAAGGTCTTACTATGAAAACTTGGAATGATGTATACATTGTTGCAATTACTGCAATCATCGGTATTACTTTAGCTTTGATTTTGGCACAAAAAACAAACTTATTGGCTTTTGATGAGAAGCAGGCAAATAATATCGGTTTTAATATTACGAAGTATCGATTAATGATTGGATTAGTCGCTGTCTTTTTAGCAAGTGGTGCAACAGCAATAGTAGGACAAATGGCATTTGTAGGTTTGATTGTGCCACATATTGTACGTAGATGTATTGGCAGTAATTATAAAAAAGTATTGCCATACTCAGCTATGATGGGTGCGTGGTTGGTGTTATTAGCCGATATCATTGGCCGTACTATTCATCCACCACTTGAAATACCAGCGAATGTGCTAACCATGATGCTAGGTGGTCCAATATTAATTTATATGATTTGTAAAGGAGCGGTAAGTCATGCGCATAGAACATCTTAACTTTTATTACGACTTACAGCGACCAATCTTTGAAGATATTTCACTCGAATTTAAGTCGAATGCGATAACTACCATTATTGGGCCAAATGGATCAGGAAAATCTACTTTGTTGCAACTTTTATCTCATAATCTCAAGCCAAAAAGTGGTCAGATTTTTCTTCAAGACAAATTATTAAATCAATATAGCCAGAAAGCGTTAGCTCAGCGATTAGCGACGGTACATCAAAAAAGTAAGGTACCTGAAGATTTTACTGTTAGACAAGTGATTGAAACAGGCCGTTATAGTTATCAACGTCTGTTTAAGAAAGATTTACGCAAAGATAGTGTCGTGAATACGGTGATTCAACAATTAGATTTGACACAATTTGAACATCAATCAGTGATGAACCTATCTGGTGGTGAATTACAGCGTGTATTTATTGGCATGGCTTTAGCACAAGAACCTCAATACTTATTGTTAGATGAGCCAACAACCTTTTTAGATATTCATTATCAGTATCAAGTTTTAGATATCATTAAATGGCTGCATGAGGAATATCAAATGACGATTATTATGGTGCTACATGATATTAATCAAGCGATTGAATATAGTGACGAACTGATTTGTCTAGGCAATAAAGGATTACTTGCGCAAGGGCGACCTAAAGATATTATTGACCACACATTAATTCAAGACATGTACCACATTGATGCAAAGATACTTCAAGATCCTGATTGCGGCACGGTCATTGTCAAAAAACGAGGCGGACACAACAAATGAAATTAGTGCTTCGATTATGTCAAATCATCCTAATAGCAGTTATCGTCATTTCAGTCTATCAAATTTATCATTTACATTTAGCAGATAAACAAGCTGAAGAAAGATATAAGAACTTACAACAAAACTATACTACGCAATCAGCAAATAATGAGGTCAGACCACAGTTTACACAATTAGAACAAGTGAACAAGGATATTGTTGGCTGGATTCACCTTAGTGATTCAACTTTAAATTATCCGGTATTGCAGGCTAAAGATAATAAGACTTATTTACAGCATGATTTTGAGCATGAAGCAAGTCGCAAAGGTAGTATTTTTATGGATTATCGTAATGCGATAGCACAGCCTGATTTAAACACTGTCATTTATGGACATCATGTTGGTGATAACACCATGTTTGATGTATTAGAAAAATATTTAAAACAATCATTTTATGATAAGCATAAAAGCATTCAATTCGATACAAAATATCATAAATATCGCTTAGAAGTTTTAAGTGCTTATCAAACAACGACGAAAGATAATTATATTCAAACACATTTTAAAACGCAGCAAGCCTATGACAAATTTTTAAAAGAAACGATGCGCAAGTCGGTAATAAATACTACTACAGAAGTATCAGCTAAAGATAAGATTGTAACGTTATCGACATGTGAAGATGCGTATAGTCAAACATCTGGCCGTATTGTAGTGGTCACAAAATTAGTTGAATTAAAATAGAAAAGGAGCATGTAGCAATGAATTTTATGGCAGAAAACAAATTAAAGTTAGATAAAGGTACAGCAGAAGGGATTATCGATCGATTCTATACTAGACATGGGATAGAGACATTAGAAGGCTTTAAAGGCATGTTTGTTACGAAAACACATGAATTAGAAGATTATGATGAAGTGAAAATTTTAACATTATGGGACACTGAAGAAGATTTTAAAGATTGGTTACAATCAGATGTTTTTCGCAAAGCACACCAACATGTACGTCATCAATCACAAGATAGTTCAAGTCCAATCTTAGAAAATACTGTAATAAAATATGACATTGGTTATCAATATTTAAAGTAAAGTGAATCAGATTGCTTTGAAATTTATTCATGCAATCAGCACTGGGGAATAGAGAATTGATGGAGGTAAATAAGTGAGCAGAAATAAATTAATATTTTGTGTAATTACCGTCACTGCATTGTCGCAATTGATAAGTACGCCACTAAGTTCCTATGCGATGGATACGCAAGTGCATCAACATAAAAATAAAAAGGTACATAAGCAAGATGAGGATGCGTATCTTAGCCCAAAAGACAAGCACATTGAATCAACGGAAGTACCAATCAATGATATTGAAGAAGAAGTACCATTGCCTAAAGTGGTTGCCTCGCATCAACGCGTCAATCAGCATAAGCCACCTAAAGTAACTTTATTACCACCTAATGAGACGTCAACAGTTGCATCTCAGCATGATGATGAAACATTGATTCAACGTATGCAACATGATGAAGAATCGAACGATGTACAATCTAAGCAGTTAACGACGTCTAAGGCACAACATCAGCAAGTTAACAATCCTCAGACGAGTGAAAATGAGTCATCTCAAAGGAGAGCAGCGCAAGTTGTGACGAAGCAGGGAGATTCATCTACAAATGGTTATCGCGATACAGCGATATTGCAGCAAGCGCCAGATACTGATGATGATAAAGCTGAAACACAGTATGAAGTTGCTCAGAGTAGTGACACGCGTGAATTTATACAAAACATTGCTGAAGATGCACATCATGTTGCACAAAAGGAACATTTGTATGCTTCTGTAATGATTGCACAAGCCATATTAGAATCTGATTCTGGTAATAGTGCGCTTGCAAGTGCGCCACATAACAATTTATTTGGCGTGAAAGGTGCTTATCAAGGAGAAACTACAAACTTCAATACATTAGAAGCAGATTCTGAAGGTAAAATGTATCAAACAACTGCAGCATTTCGCAATTATCCTGATACTAAAGCAGCATTAGAAGACTATGCTAAGTTAATTCGTTATGGTATCGACGGGAATAACAATATTTATCAAGGTAGTTGGAAGACACCTGGCATGACATATGAAGATGCTACAAAAAGTTTAGTAGGTACGTATTCAACGGATCCTGATTACGATAAAAAGTTAAATAGTATTATTAAACAATATCGTCTAACGGAACTGGATGGAGAAGAAATGCCTATTTTAGATGAAGCATTTTTCAATAAGTCTTACGATGATAATCAAGGTGACTATAAGCCGTTTAAAGAAATGGACAGTCAGTCTAAAAACTTTTACCCACAAGGGCAGTGTACCTGGTATGTCTATAATCGTTTGCAACAATTTAATCTTTATGTAGATGGATCAATGGGTAATGGCGGAGACTGGGCTGTGCGTGCTCGTGATAAAGGCTATCAAGTGTCAAATCATCCATCAGAACATACAGCAGTATCGTTTAAACCAGGGCAGCTTAATGCGGATCGCTATTATGGACATGTTGCGTTTGTCGAAAAAGTAAACAGCGATGGTTCAATTATTATCTCAGAAAGCAATGTCAAAGGCTTAGGTGTGATTTCATATCGTAAAATCAATGCTAATCAAGCTGAGACATTACAATATATTCAACCTTAAGAAGCATTGTGAATGCAAGTGTTGTGCTATAAAGTATCATCTTGGGACACGAGTCATTGAAAAAGAACAGGCTGGGACATACATCTCAGAAAAATAACACTCAGATGAATTAAATTCAACTCATCTGAGTGCTTCTTTTTTATTCAATGTGATGTGCACCCCAAAAGTTGGATTAAAAATTGTACTGAACCCCAAAAGTTGTACTTTGGTTTAGTACAATGCTTCGTATTGTTGGCTTTCTTAGAGGACAGTTTCAGCCTGTCTTGTTTCTTCATAAGTCTTGCCAAAATACTTTGCAGTTATAGCTAAGTTACACACCTATGCATGGCGATGCATTTAGTTATAATTTAGCGTGCGGTATGTCTGAAGGTTGACTACTTTTTTATAATTTTTTAACAGTTAGTAATAAATATATAAAGAATGGCGCACCAAAAGCGGCTATAAATATACCAGCAGGAACTTCTTTTGGAAGAAATAAGGTACGTCCAATTAAATCGGCAATGACTATTGAGATGGCACCTAACATTCCTGACATCAACAATTTGCTAGCGTAACTGCCTTTAACGATTGTCTTAGCAATGTGTGGGGCAATTAATCCAACGAAGCTAATATTTCCCACTAGACTAATGGCTATGGATACTAATATCGTAGCTATTAGTATTTGCATTAGTTTCATGCGCTGTACATGTAAACCTAAACCAATAGCTAAAGGGTCAGTTAATGCGGATATTTTCATTTTAGGAATGATTACCAGAAGCAGTGGAACAATCGCAATAAGGACACTACCTAGAACAATACTATCTTTAAATGTTGCGCCATAGAGACTTCCCACTAACCATGTGTAAGCTTTAGCAGCTGATAGTTGCTTGGTCGTTATAAGCAAGCCTTGTACTAATGCTATGCAGAGCGTTTGCATAGAAATGCCAATAATAATTAATGTTGTTGGCTTAATTTGGCCGTGCTTTTGAAAGATGAGTAGAACCAGCATTGCAATCATCCCTCCAGTCACTGCGAATAGTGGGAGCACCTGTATACTTATTTGATTAAAAAAGTTAATAAATATGACTGCTCCTAAGCTCGCACCTCCTGTAATGCCGATAATATCGGGTGAGGCAATAGGATTCTTTAGCACATTTTGCAGTATTAAACCACTTATACCGAGAGCCATACCAGCTAAAATGGCTAATATGATTCGCGGCAAGCGCAATACCTCTATCGTAAACTGATCAATACTATCAGCTGGATTGAAAAAATACATGACAATGCGTTGCAAAGAAATATAACTGGAACCAGCCATCATGCTAATAACTGAAATTACTATTAAGAAAATAAGCGCAATGATAAGGTAATAAAAGTCTTTCTTTTTAATCCTTTCTGTCATAAGCGATGTGGTCCTTTCTGCATAAGATAAATTAATACACTTGCACCCATTATAGCGGTTACAACACCGATGGGTAGTTCAAGCGGTTGGATAATTACTCGTGCAATCATATCCGATAAGAGCATTAAATTCGCGCCAGCAAGTGCATTAAATGGTATGAGGTATTTATAATTTGGTGGCAATAGTCTTTTACTTATGTTGGGGACGATTAAGCCAATAAATGCAATTGAACCAGCCACAGCAACGGAAATACTTGCTAACATACTAATCAGTAGTATAATGAGCCATTTTACTACTCTAATATTTTGTCCTAAACCAGTAGCGATATCGTCACTTGTCATCAAGATATTAATATGCGCACCCATACTGAATGCGATAAGTATAAGTATTAAAATGAGTGGAATAATCCATGTCATATCCCAAATATTACGTAATGATACAGAACCACTTAACCAAAATAATAGGCCTTGTAAATCTGTTTCATTCATGATTAAAATGCCTTGTGTGAACGCTGTAAATAACATAGATATTGCAGCACCGGCTAGAATTACACGTTGTGGTGAGAATTGAGTCTGTCTAAACATTCCTAATGTGACAACTAATATGGTTACAATAATGGCACCTAGAAATGCAATAACGATAATTACTTTAAATGATTGAATCTGGAAAAAAGTAATGCTCAAGATAACAAAAAATACTGCACCCGCATTTACACCAAATAATCCTGGAGAGGCAATAGGGTTACGTGTGAGTGCTTGCATCAACAAACCTGCTATGGCTAGTGCAGCACCAGTAAGCAATGCAATGATTGTTCTAGAGGTTCGTGTTCCAGTAACAATGTGGTGTAGCTCATTCGCGCTATCAAAGTTGAATAACGCTTGTATCAACGTCATAGGTGATACAAGCGTGTTTCCAATCATCAAACTAGAGATAGCTACAATAACAAGGCAGAAACCAGCAAGTGCGATTTGATATTTTGGTTTAAGTAGCATTGAATAACTCCTTAGTTACTTTGATTGTTTATCAATATTGAGTTTGTCATATAAATCATCGATGAGTTTTAACGAAGATTGATAACCACCAGCTAAATTCCAAGTGATTTCGTCTAAGTCGGTTGATACTTGGTTATTTTTAACTGCAGTTAAATGTTTCCATTCTTTACTTGACGTCCATTCATCTTCTGTTTTCTTAACTAACCCTGCATCTTTTGCGGTAGGATCAGACTGAACCACAAAGATATGGTCCGCTTTCATTAATGGAATACTTTCTTTTGATGTTAGCTGAATAATGTCTTTTCCTTTATCTACTTCTTTTTGTAAAGCTTTATTTCGTTTAAATCCTAAATCACTTAATATTTCACCAGCGTAACCACCAGCATATATTCTAGTATGATCTGCACGGAAGTTGACTACTGAAGCAGACAATGGCCAAGCGTCTTTATATTTTGCCTCAGCATCCTTTTTAAATGCTGCGACTTTATCATCATATTTTTTAAGTAATTTATCTGCTTTACGTTCTTTTCCTAAAGCCTTACCCATTAACTTTGTAGTATCTTTAAACTTAAAGACATTATCAGTCGAAATGGTTGGCGCAATTTTAGATAATTGATCATAAACCTTTTCATTTCGAACTTTGGAAGCGACAATCAAATCTGGTTTTAGTTTAGAAATTTCTTCTAAATTAGGCGTAGGTTCTTGTCCAACAATCGTTGTGTCTTTTAACGCCTTTTTTAAATAATTGTATTTTGGTTTTTGTGTCCATGATTCAACAGCTCCTACAGGCTTAACACCTAAAGAGACAGCGACATCAGTGGCACCTTGATATAATGTAACCACACGTTTAGGTTGACCTTTAATTTCTGTGGTTCCCATCGCATGTTTAATTTTCATTGTGTCCTTGTCTGACTGATCTGATGTTGATTTATTAGAATTCCCACTACATCCTGCTAAAATGACAATACAAGCAAGTGCAGTAACTATAATGTTAACAACTTTATTCATTGACTAAATGAGCCTCCTTCATGATGTATGACAATGATAATCATTATCAAGATTAGTATCTATGATTAGGTTTTCTAAGTCAACAAAAATTTTATAATTTATATGTAATTTAAACTTAGTATATAGATATAAAAAAATATAAATGTTAAAGTTTTATGTAGTAAAAATTATTGTTGATTAATATTATAGTATACGGGGATTTTGGAGCAGTATTTATGATTGTCTAAAGTCAAATATGTCAAATAAGCAAATGCTTATGTGCTATTAGATATAAAATGTCCCCTTCAAAATGGAGCTATGAATGCTGATTTTGAAGGGGTAACGAATATATGTTAAATGTTTAAATTATTATAGAATGTCTTCTATTTATAGTTTTCAATTTCATCGGCTAAGTTAATTTGTACATTGTCATTACTTTGCTTAAGTTTAGAAATAATATTTTCTTTTTCCTTTTCACTTCGAGTTTGGCTTAATTTATATGCTGCTTCCAATCGGTTTACTTTGATTTTAAATCCTATGACACCTTTAATTTGTTTTAAAGTTTGATTAGACAGTTTATCCCAAGTAGCACCATTTTCGCGATGCGCTTCATATTTATTAAGCATACTTTTTAATGCATATGTTAATTCAGCTTCGTTTAATAGCACACCAGTGCCATAAGCATGCACACTTTGATAATCCCATGTTGGTACATCTTCTTCTTCGTACCAACTTGAAGAAATATAACTATGAGGACCTGAAAAGATCACTAGTATATTTGAATTATCTTGTATCGTCTTCCATTGCGGGTTGCCTTTTGCAAAATGTCCGGATAAATACATCGTGTCTTCGTTGTATTCAATCATTACGGGTACATGTGTAGCAATAGGAATATGATCATCAACGGTAACTATTGTGACAAAGTTATGTTCTTCCATAAATTTTTTAATATTGTTATCATTTTTCATTTGGTAGTGCTTTGGAATATACATGATACTCTCTCCTTTATATATGCATCATCATAATATAATCTGTTTGTTTTTCGTCTCCCATATAAAATATGTGGCTATCAATTACATGAAATCCCAAGTTTTTATAAAATGTTATGGCGTTATCATTTTTTTCCCACACACCTAACCAAATAGAGTCACAAGAAAGTTGATTTGCTAATGTTAACGCTTGATTGAATAATGCTTTTCCTAGCCCTTTATGCTGAAAAGTGCTTAAGATATATATACGCTCAATCTCTAAATCGTTGTCATTGTACGTTTCAGTTTGGGCATCTTTGATATTTAATTTTAAATATCCTGCCAATTTATCTTCATCATAAATAAAGTAAAAAAAGGAATGGGGGTTATTTAATTCATCGATGACTTTATCATGAGTGAAATTTTCAGCTAGATATTGATTAATATTCTCTTCTTTATTTTGAAATCTAAACGTTTCATCAAATGTTTGATAAGCGATCTTTTGTAATTGAACTGCATCATCAATAGTACATGATCTGATCATTTTAAATCTCACCCTTAACTAATACTTTCTTTTGTAACCCTTTTTTACTTTGGACCAATCTTCAGATATGTTTTGTTTTACTCTTTTTAATGCCAGTGATAAATCAGTAATTTCTTTCTGGGAAAAACCTTGTAATGCAACGGCATTTGAATGATTGTTTTCTCTAATAATGAATGGATAAAGTGATTTGCCCTTTTCGGTTGGGAATAGCAATTTGTTCTTTTTATTAGTAGCATCATTTTTCTTTACAATCATATGATTTTTTTCGAGATTTTTAATAGCTCTAGAAGCCGTAGTGCGATCAATTTTTAACATTTCAGCTAATTTTTCTTGGATAATTCCAGGATTTTCACATATTCTAGTCAAATAAATAAACTGCCCTTTAGTAAGATCAATTTCTTTAAATTCAATATTGCTAATAGAATCCAGTGCTCTGGCAATAACACCGATATCTCTTAAAATATCTTCCACATAACAACCTCCTAATAAAATTGTTGCATTTGCAAGTATATAACAACAATAATATAGCACAAAAAAATCGACAAAACCAGTTTCTTCTAACAAAAGAAGCTGGGGTGGGGCCCCAGCAGAGAGGGAGCGGGACAGCATTCATAATGAATTCGTAG
>NZ_KV840185.1:235507-359127 GCF_001839145.1 Staphylococcus sp. HMSC62D11
ATCCAGTCAACTACTGCCAATATTTAGTTCACAGCTTAAAACATGTTCCAAGCCCAACGGATAAAGCAAGTTGGGGTGGGGCCCCAACAGAGAGAATTTCAACAAGAAATTCTACAAGCAAAGCAAGTTGGGGTAGGCTCCCAACAGAGAAGTTTTCGAGTAAAAAAGGAACAAGCATTGTGAGTTGTATTATGAACTGCAATGATTTGACTGCAATCAATCGCCAAGGAATAGGTATCGTTAGTGATTTTTCATTTCTAATTGGTGAATAAGATGGGTGATTAATGCATTTGTAGGTGTAGGAATATTAAATACTTTACCATATTCAACGATTTGACCATTAAGATAGTCGATTTCTGTTAAGCGGCCGTTATTATAATCTTGATGCATTGAAGGGTAATGTAGGCCCTGTGCTTCTTTTGGATAAGAGGCTTCAATTTTGTCTAAGAGCGTTTGTCGATTTAAGTCAATATGTTTTGCCTGTCCTACCGATATAATCTCGTCAACAATTGGCGTAATCATATCTTGCGCATCTTCATAACAGCCAAATTCATAAATCGTTTTATCTAAAATGGTACATAAAGGATTTAACACGCTATTCAAAGTTGCTTTAGACCAAATGGATTTGAAGACGTCAGAACTGATTTGTGCATTTAAGCCAGATGTATTGAGCATGTTTAATATAACTTCAGTTCGAGAATCTTTTTCGCCATCTGCACGTTGTAAATCAATGGCACCTTCACCTTCTAAAAGTAGCTGTCCTGGGCCTCTTAAACCTGCTGTCCACATCGTTACGGCTAGATAAATTTGAGATAATGGCACTAATTTAGACAAGCGTTCTTCGTGACCTAACCCATTCATCATGCTTAGTATTGCTGTATCTTTGTGAATTGTATTAGCTTCTTGTAAATGTTGTAACATTTTTTCAGATTGCATGGCTTTCGTTAAGATGATAATTAAATCAAATTGTCCTGATACATCTTTAGTTAGAACTGCTGGAATATTGACAGTATAAGTATCCGTCTCTGTTTGGACTTCCATACCATTTTCATTGATGCAATTGACGTGTTCTTGCCAATCATCGATTAACGTGACATCATAGCCAGCTTGTTTTAAGGAAACGCCAATTCGTCCACCCATGGCACCTGCGCCCGCGATTGCAATTTTATACATGATTAGACACTCCTTAATTATTTTTTATTTCACAAGTGATATATCCCAATTCATTATTAAAAAAACATTTATAAACTTAAGGACAAAAGTATCGAACATTGAACCTAAGTGGTCAAACCAGTCCATCATGATTACGTTATTTATTTTTTATGGTCAAGATGAAAGGGCTTTTCTATGTTTGTCTTATTTCCAAATAATTGTGAGGACGCAAGTTGATGAGTGTCAACGGGGTTTTCAATATGTTTTGTTAGTGTTATGTGAATTTTATTATTCTAGTGTAAATATTTTTGAATAATCTTTGTTTTAAAAATAGATATTTTTTCTGTTATTTCAATGGTTTGTAAGATGAATATTTTTGAAAATTTATAATCAAAAATTTGGACTTTAATCTTTTTTTATCAAACAAATATATTTAATTAACAAAAGCATTCTAGAATTTAACTGTAAGATCATTTAAGGAGTGAAAATATGATAACGCTCAAACATTTGAACAAAGTTTATGACGGGAATCATTATGCAGTTAAAGATTTTAACCTAGAAGTTGATGATCAAGAGTTTGTTGTTTTTGTAGGGCCCTCTGGATGTGGCAAATCTACAACATTACGTATGATTGCTGGATTAGAGGAAATTAGTGAAGGTGAGATTTATGTAGACGATCAGTTATTAAATCAAGTTCAACCTAAAGATCGTGGTATTGCAATGGTGTTTCAAAACTATGCGTTATATCCGCATATGTCTGTGTACAAGAATTTGGCATTTGGATTGAAAATGCGCGGCATTCATAAAAAGGAATACGATCAACGTATTCAAGATGCAGCGAAAATATTAGAAATTAGTCATTTGTTAGATAGGAAACCAAAAGCACTCTCAGGTGGTCAACGTCAACGTGTAGCACTTGGCCGTGCGATTGTCCGTGATGCGAAAATCTTTTTAATGGATGAACCTTTATCTAATTTAGATGCAAAGTTAAGAACGCATATGCGAACGGAAATTATTAAGCTACATAAGAAAATGGGTGCTACTACAATTTATGTCACGCATGATCAAACAGAAGCGATGACAATGGCTACTAAAATTGTGTTATTAAAGGATGGTGTGATTCAACAAGTTGGGTCGCCTGAAGAGATTTATCATCATCCTATTAATCAGTTTGTTGCCACATTTATTGGAAATCCAACAATGAATATGATTCCGTTAGACATTAAAGATCAAAGTTGGTTGTTCAATCAACAACCTGTTGTTGATGCTCAAGTATTGGGAGTATTTGAGCATAATGCTTTAAATTTAGGTATTCGTTCTGAAAATATTCAATTTTCTACTGAAAGCGCTGCGTTAAAAGACTATGAATTACAATTGCCAGATTGGCAGGTGACGTTAGTAGAACTAATTGGCGCTACAAAATTAATTCATTGCGTGAATGGGGAAACACATATCGTTGTTTCTACTGATAATCAAATGGACTTAAAGCCAGGGGAAACCATTCATTTAGGGATGCAATTAGCAGACTGTCATTTATTTGATCGTGAAACAGGTGACTTAGTTACGCCTCAGCAGCAAGCGATGAATTCAGAAACAGTCAGTATATAACAAAACAAACAGATTGGAGTAAGTACAGTGAAAGAAACGCTACACGTCAATCATGCACACCCAGTTAAGCAGCATAAAGTGACTTTGCTACAACGTATTTGGCAGCATAAAGTATTGTATCTTATGTTGCTTCCTTGCCTCCTCTTTTTTCTAATTTTCAATTATATTCCAATGGCAGGGTTGGTCTTAGCTTTTAAAGAATTCCGTTTTGATACGACGATTTTCGGTGGACAATGGGAAGGTTTCAAATATTTCAAGCGATTTTTCTCTGATTCTCAAAGCTACCAAATTATTATCAATACCTTAATTATCAGTGGAATGAAATTAGTACTCGCTTTGCCATTTCCGATTGCTCTGGCAATTATGTTTAATGAAATCTCACATACGAAGAAGTTAGGACGCTTCCGTGGCTTATTTCAAGGGGTCATGTATATTCCACATTTCTTATCTTGGGTTGTTGTTGTTGGTATTTTTCAAAAAGTACTCGCGCCTGATAGTGGATTGATTAATCAATTAATTCAGCAATTTGGTGGCAATGGCGCTACATTCTTTATGATGAATCCTGAATATTTCCATACAATTATGTTTTCAAGTTATTTATGGAAGAACGTGGGTTGGGACTCTATCATTTATTTTGCTGCCATAATGGGAATCAATCCTGAAATTTATGAATCAGCTAAAATTGATGGCGCTAATCGTTGGCAGCAAATTATTCATATCACACTACCGATGTTGACACCGACGATTATTATTTTATTCATCTTATCGTTAGGGGACATTTTGAAAGCTGGTTTTGATCAAATCTACTTATTAAAAACACCTGGTAATGCAAAATACGCAGAAATTTTGGATACTTTCGTGATTCGTACTGGTATTCAGCAAGGGGATTTCAGTTATTCAATAGCAATTGGTTTGTTACAAGGTGTGATTGGCTTGATTTTGGTCATTGTAGTGAATCGTTTTGCAGATAGAAAATTCAACACATCATTATATTAAGGAGAAGACAATGAAACATATAAAAAAATTGAGTATTTTATTATTGGTGTTACTACTTGTATTTGTGACTGCTTGTGGCAAAGATGAAGATGAAGAGAAACGACGCGCAGACGCTAAAGGAAAACCTAAAACATGGATTGCAGATCGCAAACTAAAAGGGCTCGTCTTTCAAAGTAAGAATGACGTGTCACCAGAAATGAATAAAGAAATTGAAAAAGAATTAAAAAAGAAGACTGGTATTACGCTTGAATTACAAACGGCATCGGGAAATGACTCTACAGAAGCGCTAACTTCTGGTCTAGCTTCTGGAGATTTACCAGATTTCATTGTGTATTATTTAGATAATAGTGGTCGTCCAGAAATGAAAGTATTAAATAAAGCTGCGAAACAAGGGCAACTAACAGATTTAAAACCATTACTCAAAGATACAAATGTGTATAAAAAGTACTTAAAGAAAGATTATTTACCTAAAGATACGCGTGACAATATTATGTTTCCCAAAGATTTAGACGGGACGTATTTTGTGCATATGGGTATTAACCGTAAACCAGGTGATCCAGGCAGAAAAGTAGTTGGCGGTCCGTATATTCGTAAAGATATTGCAGAACAACTAAATTTAGATCCAAGCTCTATTAAAACATCAAAAGACATGAAAGCATTAGCTGAAAAAATTAAAAATCATCACTTCAAAGATGACAATGGTAAAGAAATTACACCTATAGGACCTACAGCATGGGGTGGTAGTGATCGTACGGCTTTTTATAACGACTTAGTATGGACTGGTGGGGCAGATGAAAAGTTCCAAATAGATCATGATAAGGTGAAACATGAATCAGATACAGATTATGGCATGAAACGTGTAAAATATGTGAAGTCATTAATGGATGAAGGATTGATGCATAAAGCCTTTTATACTATGTCTGAAAACCAAGCTAAAGAAGGGCTTGTAAATGGTTCATGGGGCATTGTGTCAGATTTGCACAATTACGTGACTGAAAACCAAAGTATGAAATACATTCCGCTAGGGCCTTTAAACACGGTTAAAGGAAAGTACCAAATGGAAATGTCTTATAAATCAGGATATGGCGGTTGGTCAATTCCTAAAAGTACAAAACACCCTGAAGATGTAGTGAAGTTAGCGGATTTCTTAGCCAGTCGTGAAGGGAAATTATTAGGTGAATATGGTATTAAGGGACGCGATTATAATTTAGACAAAAAAGGCAATCCTGTTGTGAAAAAAGAAGTGTTAAAAGAAATAGATGAACATCCAGATCAAGCGAAAAAAAGAGGTTTCCGTGGTGCAGGTTCATACTGGGCTGACCACTTAGGACTTACCGATGTAGATAATCTAGATGATTTTGGTGAAAGAGAGTATGGCGACAATGCTCGAAAAAAACAAGGTAAAACAAATCCAGAGAAAATGGCCGAATCATGGCATTATGATGAAAAATTAAAGCATGCAAAAGTTATTGATGGTTTAACAGTTAAATCCTTCTTACCAAAATTTGATAAAGGTGAAGAATTGGAAATAGCCTTGGATGAATACGATGAATCTTTAAAACGCGCGTATTATGCTAAAACTGACAAAGAGTCTGAACGTATTTTAGCAGATGCGAAAAAGAAATTAGACCAAGCTGGTCTCCCAGAATTTGAAAAAATGATTGAAAAGAAAATAAAAAATGGCGAAAAAATACGATTCTAAAGGATGACAATGAATGAAAATCAAGCGAGATTGGAGCAGTATTATTATTCGCAGTATTTCCTGGGTGATTATTATTACCCTTGCATTATCAATTCTGTTGCCGATGATTAATATTATTGCATTAGCTTTCAATAGTGGGGCTGATGCACAAAAGGGTGGTATTACCTTTTGGCCGCGTCAGTTCTCATTAGATAATTTTAAGGAAATATTTAAACAAGGAACCATTTTGAATGCGTTGTTTATTAGTTTGGCTAAAACGATTATTGGTACAGTGCTTAGCGTTATATTAACCGCTATGGCTGCATATGCATTAACGATTAAGTCGCTACCGTTTAGAAGAACGATTTCTTTTTTCTTAGTCTTTACGATGTTATTCAGTGCAGGTGTAGTGCCATTATATATCTTATTGAATCAACTAAGCCTGACAGATACATTTTGGGTTTATATTATTCCATCGCTATACAGCGTGTATAACATTTTAATCATGCGTACGTTCTTCAATCAAATACCAATTAGTGTGATTGAAGCGGCACGTATAGATGGCTGTAATGATTGGCAAATATTTTGGAAAATCATCTTGCCGATGAGTAAACCTGTTATTGCGACAATTACACTCTTTAATGCGGTAAGTCAGTGGAATGATTGGTTTACAGGTGCATTCTTTGTTAGAAATCCGCAGTTAAAGCCATTGGCAACCGTCTTACAAGATATGTTGACGAGCCAGGATTCTATCGCCAATGCGTTGAAACAAAAGTCAGGTGCATATCAAATGATTGAGCGCATTACGATTACAGGGGACTCACTACAAATGGCAATGATTGTGTTGCTAATTATTCCTGTACTGTTACTTTTCCCGTTTGTCCAAAAACACTTTGTTAAAGGTGTTAATATCGGTTCGACCAAAGAATAAAGGAGTATAGACAATGTCAAAATTCAAAATCATGCAATTTACAGATTTACATTTAAGTCCGAAAAATAATGACAAAGATCAACAGACGTATCAATTGCTTGAACAACTCATTACCACATATCAACCAGACTTATGTATGTTTACGGGTGATCAAATATGGTCTCAAGGTGTGATGGATTCTGAAAAGGTATACCGAAATCTGATTGAATTTTTAAATCAATTTGACACTAGCATTGCGACGACATTTGGTAATCACGATACAGAAAATCATTTAAGTCGCAGTGATTTAAGACAAATTGAAGCCGAGCTTGCAAACAACTATGCATGTAAGAAGCATTCGAAGATTGTTAATGATAAAGAAGCATATGTGTTAGAAGTATATGACAATGACCAGTTATCACATTTGCTTTACGTTATTGATGGTGGAGATTATAGCACAACTGCGATTGGTCAATATGCTTATATTCACCCAGACCATGTGGCATGGATTGCTGAAGTAGAACGCTATTATGAGCAACAAGATCAAATCATGCCTAAGCATAACTTGTTGTTTACGCATATTCCTATACCAGAATATCAAGCCATTTCACAAACTAAATTGTATCACGGTATTTTTAATGAGGAGATAGGTTGTCCAACAATGAACTCAGGACTTTTCGCACAAATGTTGCATTCTGGCAATATTGAAGGCATGTTTTGTGGTCATGATCATGACAATGATTTTAGCTTCAATCATTATGGCATTCATTTAAATTATGGTCGCATCAGCGGATTTCATTGCTATGGTGATATTACTAGGGGCGCGCGTCTAATTGAATTATCACCAAACAAACCATATGAAACAAAGATTGTAGAATATGACCAGTGTTTCTAAATCTCGTTTTCAAAAGATATATGTTCCTATTTTAATAGAGCAACTGTTTATGATGTTGATGGGTCAAGCTGACGTGATTATGCTGAGTGCTTATGATACCAAAGCGATTGCAGTATCAGGGATAAGTACCCAAATACTAACACTGTTGACTTTTGTGATTACGATTGTCCATGTGGGTGTTTCTATTCGCTTAGTACATCAAAAGGAACGGGATATGACAGCGATTAAATCGGAACTATATCATAGCCTGACATTGAATTTAGTGCTTTCAGCGTTACTTGGGATTACTGCACTTATTTGTTATCGCTGGATTTTGATGCTTATGCAGGTTTCACAAGACATTTTTGAACTAACGTATCAATTTGGCGTGATCTTACTACTTGGTTTTGCTATTACAACAGCTCAGATGCTGGTCAGCACGATATTAAGAATTTTATATATGGCTAACATTGCAGCTAAAATCACAGTAGGTATTAATATCATCAATATCATATTAAGTTGTTGCATCTTGTTTGTCTTTACAGATTATGTAGGTAACCCTATTTTAGCTGTAGCTGTTGCCACACTGATGAGTCGATTGTTGGGATTGCTATATGGAGGCTATTATTTAATTAAAAAATATAAACCACAGGCAAAGTTTTTAAAGTTAAATATGTTCATGACTAAAAAAGTAATTTTACTGGGTTTACCAGGTGCTGGTGAACAAATTTCTTATAACTTTGCACAGACGATTACGACGGCCTTTATTGCGGTGTTAGGAACCGAAGTTCTGGCAGCTAAATCACTAACAGTCGCTATTAGCAATGTATCATTTTGCGTTGCGATGGCATATAGCCTAGCTAGTCAAATATATTTAGGGAAATTAATTGCGCGCAGGAAATTCAATGTATTACATCGTAGTGTATACAAGGGTTTAGCCATCAATGTGTTGCGTTCAGTAGTCATTATGGTTGCGGTAGTTGGTGTGTTCTATAGTCTGGGGCGCTATATCTCAGGTGATGACAGTGTGTATCATTTAACATTATCGTATTTAATGTTGTTTATTGCACTGGAGCCTATAAGAGCGATTAATAACTTTATTGTCGATATACTTAACGTCGCTGGAGATGTTCGCTATCCAGTATGCGTGAATGTCATAACGACTTGGTGTTTGTTAATTCCGCTATCTTATCTTACAGCATTTGTCTTAGGCTGGGGATATATTGGTATTATATTAATAAATATTTTTGAAGAAGGTGTGCGCTTTATATTAATCATTCGAAGATGGGATAAGGGACACTGGAAAATGAAACTAGCACAGATAGGAGTTCATTTGCATGTATAAAAAGAAATCGAGACTTGAAGTGATTTGTGAGCGAATTGCTACGCATGGAAAGGTATTTGTGAGCGATTTAGCATTATATTTTGAAGTTACACCCGAGACCATTAGAAAAGATTTAGAAACACTTGAAGAAGATAAAAAAGTGACAAGAATACATGGTGGTGCGGTCAAATATAACTATTTGAATAAAGAGCAGTCTTATACAAATAAATGGGAAAAGCAAGCGCAAGTTAAAGAGCGTTTAGCAATGCGAGCAGCTCAGTTTATTAATAATGCAGAAATTATCGTGCTAGATGGAGGAACAACGATAGGCCGTATTCCCAAGTATTTAAATCATCTATCAAATTGTACGTTTGTTACAAATTCATTTATGACAGTTATGGAATTAAATAAAGCAGTTGAGGAACAACGTATCGAAGCAGAGATTATTATGCTTCCAGGAATATCCAACACAGAGCAAGATGTTGTACGTGGTTCATTAACAAATCAAGTACTACAACAATTTAAATTTGATAAAGCATTTTTATCTTGTGGC
Organism: Staphylococcus sp. HMSC62D11; assembly: GCF_001839145.1. NCBI lineage: Bacteria > Bacillati > Bacillota > Bacilli > Caryophanales > Staphylococcaceae > Staphylococcus > Staphylococcus sp. HMSC62D11. The sequence goes on from NZ_KV840185.1 coordinate 244,606, forward strand.
GCTTTTGATACATCTCAAATTTATGAATATGATTTAGAAGAGGCTTTAGTGAGTAACATGATGCTTCAGAAGAGTAGTGAAACCTTCTTGGTTGCAGATAGTACTAAACGTGATAATAACGCATCTTTTGTCATTAATGATTTTAAAGCAATAGATTATATGATTACGGATTATGCTAAGCCAGATCATGTTGAATTTGACAACAACCACTGGTTACAGGTTTAAGCTTTAGTGCATTGTGGATAGGGTATTTTATGCTCTATCTGGATTGAAAAACTAGGAATCAAGCATTTTTCACACAGATAGGGCGATACTAAAATAAAAAATAGGACTTAAAGGGGTATTGATATGAAAAAAACATTATATTTAATTAGACATGGACAAACAATATTTAATAAAAAATGTCAAATCCAAGGCGCATCTGATTCACCATTAACGGATTTAGGAAAACAACAAGCAGCGCTAGCCAAAACATACTTTAATCAATTAAATTTAAGTGACTATGAGTTATTCTCTTCAACGCAAGAACGTGCTTCGGATACGTTAGAAATTATTTTCCCTAATGAAAATTATCGACGATTAAAAGGCATTAAAGAATGGAATTATGGTATATATGAAGGTGAGTCTGAGCTGTTAAATCCGCCACATGATAGTGTGATAGATTTTGGTTCATTCTTTGCAGACTATGGTGGAGAAACGGCAGATGAAGTACAACAACGAACAGTTAATACATTACAAGAAATACTTAATGAAACGAACAAGCATAACGTTGTAGTCGTAAGTCATGGGGATGTTTTATCGTTATTTACGCATACATGCTTACCATTAGCGGAAGCAAGTGAAATGAAATTTACGAACTGCTGTATCTTAAAATTTGACTATGAAGATGGTGCATTTACTTTTAAATCAATACATCATCCGGCATAAACAACGGAAGGCAAGATTGACTAGGATTGAAAAAAGCTTGGTATAAGCGCATATTCAATCCAGTCAACTACTGCCAATATAACGTTCATAGTCTAAAACATAATGATGTCCAGACCCATGGGCTTCTTTGTTTTAATCCTTTATATTTATGCCTCAAACTGTTATTAGGTTACACTGACGTTTGTGTGCGGGTATACTAAAGGATGTCTAAATAAAAAGATAAATGTAACTGTTACAGCTGCTAACTAAGCTAGTGAAAGTTTTAAGGATATCAGCTAAGTTTACTCTTGTGTGTGTTAAAAGTTAGCGTCATGGTTGTACCTTCATTGAGCTTGCTATCCACCGTAATATGACCATCAATTTGATGAGCAAGCATTTGAGCAATGTATAATCCAAGACCCGAGCCACCACTCTTGAGGTTACGTGAGTGCTCGATACGATATGTGCGTTCAAATATGCGTTTTAAATGGTGCTCAGCGATACCGCAGCCTTGATCAGTGACTGCAATCGACACATGCGTCGTATCGACTTTCTTAGCAGTGACAACAATAGGTGTTTCTAGTTTAGAAAATTTTAGAGCATTATCTAAAAAATTTGATAAGATTCTTTCAATAGCCATTCCATCTTGTAAGAAGCGAGGAATGCCTTTTTCTACATCTACAATAAGTTCACGATGTTGCTGTTCTATTTGTTGCTGATAAGCTTCTAAGATTGGCAATAATAATTGATCAATTTGTAAGTAACCAAGGTCTTGTGAATGGCCGCTTACCGTCATCATTGTAGTTAAATCATCAAACATATGGCTTAATCTATCTGATTGGGAAATTAATACTTTATAAGCATGTTGTTGTCGTTCTTCTGTGTTTATGACACCATCTTTTAAAGCTTCAGAATACGATTTAATTGTAGCTAACGGGGTTTTTAAATCATGTGCTAAATTTTGTACCATATGAATTTTTTCAGTTTCTTCACTCTTAATGCGTTCCATCTGCTCGCGTACTTTGGTGACCATGGTTTCAAATGAATCATTTAACTCTTTTAATTCTAAAGGTGATTGAATATCTAATGGCTCTATTTCAAAGCTGCCATTGGCTACTTTCTGTGTTTCATGGTTTAACTTTTCAATCTTATGAATGGTGGGTATTGAAAAAGTCATAGCGATCATCATTGTAACCATACTTGAAATAAGAGAGAACAGCGTAAGTAGCAGTGTCTGCGCCATGTCAAACCACATTAATTCATTGAGTACAAATAAAAATAGAGTTGAAAACGTGATCGATGTAAAAAACGAGATAATAAGTTGTTTACGTATCGTCATTTAATACCCCCTGTGGAACTTATAACCAAGTCCCCAAACAGTGGAAATGATGTAGTCTTTATAGTGATGTTGTTCTAATTTATCTCGCAAACGATGAATATGAACATTAAGCGTGTTCATATCCTCATAATAGTCATAACCCCATACTTGTTCGAGTAAATCTGTTTTAGATAATGCAACATTTTCATGGGTTGCAAGATACCAAAGTAAATCAAATTCTTTAATTCTAAGCGTGATAGTTTCGTTGTTAATTGTCGCTGTTTTAGTTAAGTTATCAAGTGTTAATGCCCCAAAAGATAGTGTTTGTGCGGATGAATGTTTAACCGTGCGAGATAAGATGTTTTTAGCTCGAATTACAAGTTCTCTAGGGCTAAAGGGCTTCTTGACATAATCGTCTGCACCCAACATTAAGCCATAAATCGTATCTGATTCTGTTGTCTTAGCGGTAAGATAAATATAAGGAATATCTAATTGTCTAGCCTTCATTTCTTTTATAACGGCATAGCCATCTTTCTCTGGCATCATGATGTCTAGAATAAATAAGTCCACGTCTTGTTCGAGCAAATCTAATGCTTCTTGACCATTTGAAGCAGTCAACACTTCATATCCTTCAAATTCAAAGTATGTTCTACATATGTCTCTAATATCAGGTTCATCATCAATGATGGCGATTCTTTCCATTTACATCATTCCTTGATTGTTTTTTCTTAAAGAAATGCATTAATTTAAGAGATTGTAATGTTTCTTTATTCATTAATAATATTATAAAGAAAAATAGTTGTAATGGATACGTAAATATCATATCTGCGAGAATGTAATTTAACATCACAAATGTGCCGAAAAAGCTAGCTGTATAAGATAGAACGCCAAATAATAAGCCTAGACCTATGGCGATTTCACCAATGGGGATCATCCATTGAAATAGGTCTAAATGATGTGCGACGACATGTTCAAAAAAGTATTTATACCACTCTGGGGAATCTTGGTTTTCTTTAATAACGGGAACAAGCCCATCAACGGCAAAACCTCCCGTCAATTTTTCATAGCCTTGCTTTAGTATAACGAAACCACTGCCCATTCTAAGTAAAAGTATGATGATCTTCCATGTCATTGTCATGGCGTTTGTTATCGTGTTTGTCATCGTGTTTGTCTCCTTTGCTGTTAAAAAATGAGATAGCATGCCTTAATGATAGACGTCTATCTCATCAGTTGTATGATTAATCTATATGTTATTAAAAGGTGTGGTTATTTTATTTTGGCATTTCCAAATACAACATGTGCTTTATCGCAATAAATCGTTACTGTATCGTACGCTTTGACATCGATGCCTTTTAAGTCAAATGTTTGTTCTTTTTCATCATATTTAACTGCATCGATTTTTTTACCGGTTTTAATATCACCATTTTTTGTTAAATAGACATGTAAGTCTGGTCCTTTTGAAGATTTGAAGTCTGTCAGCATTAATTTGTTGTCTTTAATCATTGCCTTTCCTTCAACGGTTTCTTTGTTTTCTCCTTTAAACATCCCTTTTTCTGCAGTTGTATGGTTAGATTTTTGACTTTCCGTTTTTTTCTCATCTTTTTTTGTATCACTGTCATGATTTGAATTTCCACATGCGCCTAATAATAGTGATGTTGCAAGTGCTGTTGATAATAATAAAGTTTTTAATTTCATAATCTATTCCTTCTTTCTTTGTGATGTTTACATGCTTAATCATACGAAGAAAAGATACACAATCACATTAACTAACTATTAATAATTCTTAACTAATTCTTAAATATCAGGATTGTTAAAATATTAATTTAACATATGTATGATTTTTAGCTTTAAATTATTTTGTGGACTTATTATGAAGTGGGTGTAATTGGTTTTACAATATTACTGTGAAGGTCTGTTATTAAAGGAAGTTTAGTCGTTGGATTGAGCGAAGAAGGTTGGGTTGGCAGTGTTTAAGTAAAGATGAACAGCAAACATACATGAGACACGCAATACATAAGTTTAAAGATAGTGCTGCCCATTATACCACCACTGAATTGTCTGAGGTATTCGCATAGCTATAGGGATTAAAATAAGTCTAGGATATAATTTTTTTAGGCGCTAAACGCTATATTGTCAGTAGTTGACGGGATTGAAAATATGCTTTCCATTTTTATTTGTAATTTATGTAAATATAAAATGACAATTGTATGTATTATGATTTAAGTCAAAACATACGAGTTGCATATATCTTATACTTAAATGGAAAAGTACATGCTTTATATTGAATTCAAATGTTCAGCGTTAGATATAAAGCATATGATTAAGCTAAAGTCTCTCATCAAAGGAGGATAACGATGTCTAAAAATGTACTAAGAATGCTTATTGCCATGGTTTTTGTTATTTCGACAATTGTCTTTATTGTAAAGCAAGATTGGTTATTTGCGGCAATATTTGGTGTTGTTGTTATTGTCTTTGTACTTAGATGGACAAAAGAGATGAATCAGCATAATAAATGACGAATCAGCTGATAGAAACGATATGCATTGACTGCAATCATGAAGGTAATGAAGATTCAAAGTGTGTTATGACGCACCTTAAATTTAAAGGAGGAACAACCATGAAAGGTAAATACAGCATGTTGTTAGTTATATTCGTTACGCTAGGCTGTTATTACATGTTTGGTCTAAATCACAAGTTAGATGTGTGGCTTGAAGACTTCATAAATACACAATCATGGTTGCAGTATATTAGTATCAATGTGTTATTCATGATAATGATGGTACCTTTTTATTTATATATCAGGCGTACGATGCAACAAATCAATCATATCAATACTTTGTTTATGCAAGAAAAAGATAAACCTGATTTTAATATGGAAAAATTTAAAGAAAGTATTGATATTCCAAGTAGTCAGTTTATTTATTTTGCACTATTTCCAATGATTGTGTTGCTAGGGTTAGGATTAAAAATAGTTAAGCACTACCAGTTTGAAATACCTATTATAATTGTGATTGCACTGTATGTGATAACATTTATTGCTACGTGTAATTATAGTACTAAATTGATAATGAATATGGTGCACAATCAATGGCTAGGCTATGTAATTATATTCCTTATAGCAGTAATTGTAACCTACTTAACATCAACTGAAGAGCAAATGTTTTTACTTCTTTTTTCAACCGTTAGTTATATTATGAATAAAATCAGTTCGAAACATAATTATGTTTGATGCTATGAACTATATATTGGCAGTAGTTGTCTAGCCTAAAATTAGTAAGAAAATAATAAAGTTTCACATGAAACATAGACGTGGAAAATGCTCCTAGTAGAAACCGATAGCGTTTGCGTATTCATGGTAATCACTTTTAACAGAACTATTTATCGTTATTTCTTTTTAAAAAAAGAGACAAGAGTGAAAAAATACCAATAACACATGTAAATCCTAGAGCGCCTACTAAACCTTCCCCAACTGTAATAGGGTTACCTACGATTAATTCAAACAAATAATATGTGACAAAGAATCCAATAAAACAAATCAATAAAGAAAAAATATACATCTTAATTTTCATATATAAAAACAACTCCCTTTAAAAATTTATCACGTTATATCAAACAGTGCAATTTGCTTCTATACTGACTTTTATCACAAAAATGGAAGACACGCTTAAATAATTAAAAATGCATTCGCGGCATAATAAATATAACTATAGAATATGTTTATAAAAATTAGTGGTGATTTAACAAAAATCTTAAACTGAGGTTATATTATTCTTCTATCATTAGTATTAAAGGAGGAATGTATATGAAATTGAAAGGTTTAAAAGTGGGTATAGCTACAACAGTATTATTGATATGCAGCGGTATTACACATCACTATACATATGCTGCAGCAGATCAATATGAGGTGAAAGTATATGTCGATAGTGATAAAGTGGTCAAAGATAATCGTCATATTAAACATGATGTTTTAGAAGCACTGGGTTCTGAAGATAAAGATGAAGACTTTAACGTCGCTTTTCTGGATAACAAAGAACGTTCAAATTACAAAGATAAAGTCACATATAGACTGCGAAAAAGTGAAAAGGATAAAAAATATGCATTACAATACAAAAAGCGCTATCCAATCGTAAATAATCAAGTAGATCAAGCAATTAAACAAGCGAAAGCAGACGGTTACAATGGTGACGAGTTTGAAGTTGAGTATGGCGAGAATAGTCAAACACTAAGTGTAACAAAGGAAGCCAAAGCAGATACAGATTTAAAAGGGTTAGAAATGCCTAATGCAGCTCAAAGCTTAACATTATTTAAATCATTTGCCACGAGCCCATACAAAAATAAGCTTGCAGCAATCACACAACCAACATTAATTGGTCCAGTTCATTTCGAACGTCACAAAGGTACTATCAATAATCATGATATTAAAATTGAAAATTGGGATGTAAAAAATCAAAATATCGTTGAAATATCAACTAAAGTGAAAACAGAAGCAGAAGCCAAAAAAGCTCAAAAGGACATCGTTAATAAGCTCAATGATTTAGGTATACACGAGCAACGTGATCAACTTAAAACAAATCTGATATTTGATAATTACTAGACAGACAGTGAGGTCTAGTGCAAAATTACAGCAAAAAATCTTTTCTTCGAGCAGGATTTCCTCAATATCCTTATGATAGTAAGAGGTATGATTTGAATGTATGAAAACGGCAATATCTATTGATAGCGTATGTTGCGTTACGTAATCGATTTTATATATAAGACACCTCGTTCATTTAATTTAGTAGTGTTTATTAAATGAGACGATGGTGTCTTATTTTTCTAAACATGTTAACCCGTTTTGATTTTTATCTAAAATGCATGTTAACTTTCGTACATTAATGATATAAAGTTCTGAATAATAGGTGTCATATATTGATCCTCACGATAAATTAATGAAATGTGTCTAGGAGCGGGTGCATGGGGAAGTGTTTTAGCGGTGATGTATGGATTGTTACTTAATGCGCGCTCACTAATTAGACTTAAATAATCTGCGTCTTTCAACATTTCTAAAATACTACTTACGCTATTGGCTTGCATACGTACTGGTAAATCCACAAAATTTTCTGTTTGCCATTCTTCAATACTTTGTCTAGTAGAACCCCCGCTATGTAATATAAACGGATACTGTGTAATATCGGTCAATGTTAAATGTTCTTGAGCTGCGAGTGGATGGTGGCAATCCATTGCGACCATTAAAGGATTATCAGTAAAGCGCTTGACTTTGATATCGTCGTCATAAAAGCCTTTTTCTGAAATAACGCCGATTTCTATTTCTCGATGACGTAGCTTTTCTATAATATTGGGTGCAGTATCAACTATCAAATCAATTTGAATATGCGGGTAAGCTTGAAGATAGTTTTTAAGTATATGCGGCAAAATGTGATAAACCGGTGCATGACTAGCGCCAATCTTTAAAGTGCCACGCTTAGACTGCCGGTAGTCTTCTAAAATATCTTCTGTTTCCTGCATTAAATACAATAGTTTATTACTGTTACGAAATAGTAATTCCCCAGCTTCAGTGAGTTTAAAATGCTTCCCCTTTTTATGATATAGCGGTGTGCCATAGCGTTGATTTAAATTTTTAAGGTGAAATGTGACAGTAGGTTGTGTAATATTCAGTTTTTCTGCGACCATATTTTCATTTTGATATTCCACAAAATGTTTAAAAATAAGCATTTGTTTTGTATTCATCGGTTAACACTCCAAAATATAAATTTTATCTATATATCTATATAGCTTACATATACTTTTTTGAGGAGACGTTAATATTATATTTAAACTTCGTTAACAATCTTTTCCTATAGTTATAAGTGAAAGAGGTGAGAAAGTGGTTTTAGAATTACATGATATTACAAAGTCCTTTAATTCAAAACAAGTCATTCAAGGAATTGATTTGACTGTAAAACAGGGAACATTTTTGTCACTATTAGGAACATCTGGCTGTGGGAAAACGACGTTATTGCGATTAATAGCTGGCTTGGAAACACCGGATAATGGTGTGATTACTAATGATGACGATGTGTATTTCTCGTCACAGCAACACGCTTTTATGGCACCGGGAGATAGAGATTTAGGTATGGTTTTTCAAGATTTTGCGCTGTGGCCACATATGACAGTGTTTCAAAATGTAGCTTATCCACTAAAGGTAAAGAAAGATACCAATCAATTGAAAGAACGGGTTATGGCTGCTTTGGCAGAAGTGAAGTTAGCGGATCAACATGATAAAGCAATTCATCAATTATCTGGTGGTCAACAACAGCGGGTGTCATTGGCGCGAGCAATTATTTCACAATCGAAATTAATTTTGATGGATGAGCCCTTATCGGCATTAGATGCAGGGTTACGAGAAGACATGCAATTACTCATCAAGCGGCTGATTAAGACCTATGGTATGACGGCTATTTTTGTGACACATGATCAATATGAAGCTATGACGATGTCAGACGAAATTGCTGTGATGAGTGATGGCAAGATTATTCAGCAAGGCGCGCCCGAATCATTGTATTACAATCCACAAAGTAAAAAGGTTGCAACATTTATTGGCAAAGGAACCTATATTGAAGGGCAAGTTCAAACGCATATTTTTACTAATAAGCAAGTATTAGAGTTGCCAGTGAATGATGAGATAAAAGAAGGTACCTATGGTTTATTGATTCGACCTGAAAATATCCATGTACATGCTGAAGAACAAGAAAATCAAGCAATCATTAAGACAATGCATTTTACAGGAGAAAGATATCAATATACTGCACAACTCGCTAATGAAACTGTGATGTTTTATGATACGCAATTACATGATATTGAAGATACAGTGTATTTAACATTTGATATACCAAAAAACTACTTTATTCATTTGGGGGAATAAAAAAATGAAACAGTTAATCAAATATTTCGTTTTAACGATAGCGGCAGTCTTAGTACTTACGGCATGTCAAAATAAATCAGAAGACGGCAATAACAAGTCCGACTCAAGTTCTGGTAGTAAAGATAAATTGGTTCTTTATGCAGCTGGACCTGATGATTTAGTCAAAGATATGGTAAAAGAATTTGAAAAAGAAAGTGGCAAAAAAGTAGAAGTCTTTCAAGGGACGACGGGCGAAATTTTAGGTCGCTTAGAAGCAGAAAAAGATAATCCGAAAGCGGATGTCGTACAACTCGCATCATTACCTGCTGCACTTGATTATAAGAAAAAAGGCTTAATCGAACCTTACAAAGTTAAGAATCATAATAAATTGTATAAAGATTGGATTGATAGCAAAGGTTATTATTACGGTTTCAGCGGTAGCGCATTAGGCTTGTCATATAATACCAAAGCAGTAAAACAACCACCTAAAGATGTTAAGGATTTAACTAACGCTAAATATAAAAATAAAATTGCGATTCCAGATCCATCAGAATCAGGAACTGCCTTAGATTTATTATCTATAAAAGTGAATAACGAAGGGGATAAAGCTTGGGATGAATATAAAAAATTAAAAGACAATGGTATGAAACAAGCAGGTGCTAATAAACCAGCATTAGAATCAGTTATTAAAGGCGACAATGATGTTGTTTATGGTGGTGTCGATTACATGGTTTATAAAGCTAAAGCGAACGGTGAACCAGTAGATATTAAATATCCAGAATCAGGTACAGCGATTTCACCAAGACCAGCATTTATTTTAAAATCATCAAAACATAAAGAACTGGCCAAACAATACATGGATTATGTCACTGGTAAAAAAGGACAAAAGCAAGTGGATGACCATTATTTAATTCCAGCAGATAAAGCTGCAGAAAAGAAAAAAGGTAAAGCTAAACGTCAAGATATTAAAGAATATAAATATGATTGGGAAAATTTATCAGACAAAAGTGAAAAAGTATTAAAACAATTTACGGAATTGATGAGATAATATGCCACAAAACAAACTCATGTTAAGAACTAATCAAATATTAGCTAGTGTCGTGCTCTTTTTGCTTATCATCATGCCCTTATGTTTAATACTTTTTAAAGGATTTGTACCGTCTGAAGAAAATACTTTTGTAGGTAATATATCACAGTTATTTGAAAGCTATCACTTAAAAATATTATGGAATTCAATTGTTTTAGGTATTTCAGTATTGATTCTAAGTACAGTTATTGCCTTACCATTAAGTTTTATTATGACTAAAACGACGTTAGTAAAACATCAATGGTTAGACATGATGATTATGATTCCATTCATGGTGCCACCATATATTGGTGCTATGGGTTGGATGCTGACAATGCAGCGCAATGGTTTGCTTGAGCAAATTAGTCCTATCTTTGCACATATAACACCGTATTTCTTTAGCTTTTTTGGCATGGTACTTATTATGAGTTGCCATTTAACGCCATTTTTATATGTCATGCTAAAAAATGCTTTACTGACAATACATCAATCACAAGAAGAAGCGGCTGAAATATATGGCGGTTCGTTTATGTATCGTTTTAGAAAAATCATCGTGCCACAATTTATCTCAGGTTACAGCATGGCGGCACTATTAGTATTTGTTAAAACAATTGGAGAGTTTGGAACACCAGTTACAATGGGGAATCGAATTGGCTTTCACGTACTTACTTCAGAAATTCATCACAGTGCGTCGATTTGGCCGATTGATTTTCAACGTGCGGCATTGTTATCGAGTTTGTTATTGGCCGTTAGCATGACCGTATGGGCATTCCAACAATGGGTTCAAACGCGTACTAATATTCAAGCTGATTCTGGTAAAGGTCATCAAGTAAAGATTCATAAAGCATCATCATGGAATATACTATGCTATGCGTTTGTTGTGGTTGAATTGTTTGTGACGATTGTCTTACCGTACGCGAGCATTTTTGTCAGTGCCTTTATGAAAAAGTTAGCTGCTGGCTTTCATTTTAGCAATTTTACAATTAATAATTTTATCAATGTATTGACGGGTAATGGTGGTATTGCACTGTTTAACAGTATCATGCTTGCAACGATAGCAGCGACATTGGCTACTGTCATTGGTTTATGGTGTGTCTTAATTACAAAACACAAAAGTATGCTAAGTCGATTAATTGATTTTACAAGTCTGCTTCCAAATACTGTGCCGGGTATTATTGTTGTGATTGGATTGATATTGTTTTGGAATAACCGATACAACATATTACCTATTTATAATACGATTGCTATTCTGGTGGTTGCTTACACTGTACTTTATATTCCATATGCCGTACAGAATATTAAAAATGTGGAAAGAACGTTAAGCCCTAATTTATATGAAGCAGCTGCAATTTCAGGTAGTCATGGCTGGACATTATTTAGAACGATTACATTACCATTATTGAAACCGGGTATGATATCTGGCTGGATTTTAATATTCTGTATTTCTATGCGTGAATTAGTCGCTTCATTGATGCTACGACCACCGAATACGGATACTTCATCAACATTTATCTATCGCCAGTTTGAACAAGGTGACTCTGCGCAAGGTATGGCGATGGCATTGATGTCCATTGGTATTACATCAGTGATATTAATCGCGTTAGAGGTCTACCAACGAAAAAGCAGTGTCCAGCAGTCTTAGATGTGTAATGGACTCAGTACAAGAGGAGTTGATACAAGCGTATGCCGCAACGAATATTAGTTGCCTCAGATATTCATGGTCATGGAAATGCTTTAATCAAGCTACTAAGTGAGGCAGTATATAATGCAGAAACAGACCAACTCGTATTACTTGGAGACTATGTAAATAATGGTCCAGATTCGGTTGGGACATTACGGTTAGTTCAAAAATTAGTCAACAAAGGAGCTATAGCGCTTGTTGGAAATCATGAATTACGTTGGTTAGAAAGACAGGATAGCGAGGCACAGGCTTGGCATAAATTTTTGAGTGGACTGCCGTATATCAAAGTGTTAGATTCATACATCTTTGTGCATGCTGGTATCGATGTGCGGGTCCCCATAGATAAACAGCAGTGTGAACATGTAACTGCGCATCATTCAGTAGCATTAAATCAGCATCAAATCAAAGGCAAAACAATTATCCATGGCCATGTGCCAAATTATAAATTGGGTTATTCAAAAGAAGAAATTCATATTGAAAACGGCATGATAGATATTGATACAGGGGCAGGACATAATATGTATTTGACACTAGTAGATTTGACAAATGCATGCAGCTATAGTGTTAATGTATCACACAAAGATGGTACGATTCGTAAACGACATCTAATGCTGTGATAGATACTGTAAAAAATAAGCGTTAAAATTGCTTCGACAAACCAAGCATCTGTAACATCATTTTTTTAAGATTTAAACGCTATATTGGCAGTAGTTGATTGGATTGAAAGTACGCTGGATACCAAGCTTTTTCAATCCTGGTCAACCGTGCTGGGGCGGGACTACGAATTCATTATGAATGTTGTCTTGCTTACTAAGTCATTGTTTAAAATATGAATTTTCTTTTAAATATTCTGACATCAGATTGACTATCTTTATTAATAGGTATATGATGATAAAAAATCAATATTATTTAAAGGACACGAACTTTATGGACGATTTTCAGAGAGGGAATGGCAGCTGAAAGGTTCCTAAATCATAAATGAAGTTTACTACCTTGTATTATTTACATGGAAACATGTAACGTTTCATGTGCGTTAATACATGACTAGAGTGTCATCTTATTTAAGATGGAATTTTGGGTGGAACCACGGGTAATAATAGACTCGTCCCTTGTTTAGGGACGGGTTTTTTATTTATATATCAAATTTTTAAGGAGAGATTATCATGTCTAATCAACGAATCAATATTCAGTTCCCAGATGGAAGTCAAAAAGCGTATGAACAAGGCGTCTTAGCGCGCGATGTTGCTAAATCAATCAGTACGTCTTTATTTAAAGCGGCAGTCGTATGTCGTGTGAATGGAACGTTAGTTGATTTGACCTACCCGCTCCAAGAAGATTGTGAACTCACTTTCTATACATTAGAAGATGCTGAAGGTATAGAAGCGATGAGACACACTGCCGCCCATGTACTAGCACAAGCATTAACTCGATTATATCCTCAAGTCTTATTGACAATAGGACCAGTCATCGACAATGGATTCTACTATGACATAGACTTGGATGAATCAATCAGCGAAGTCGATTTAAATAAAATCGAAAAAGAAATGAAGAAAATTCAAAGTGAAAATTTAGACATTGTAAAAGAAAATGTCAGCTATGACGAAGCAAAAGCTTTATTCAAAGATAATCCGTATAAGTTAGAGATTATTGAGCAATATCAAGGTGAACAACTATCAGTATATCGCCAAGGTGAATTCTTAGATTTATGTGTTGGACCACACGTGCCAAATACAAAATTTGTGAAACATGTTAAGTTAACTAAAGTTTCCGGTGCTTATTGGAGAGGCGATAGTGATAACAAAATGCTTCAACGTATTTATGGTGTGGCTTTCCAATCACAAGCGCAGTTAGATGACTATTTTGAATTTTTAAGAGAAGCAGAAGCACGCAATCACAGAAAATTAGGTAAACAGTTAAAATTATTTATGTTCTCTGAAGAAGCACCTGGCATGCCTTTCTATTTGTCAAATGGTCAATTTGTGCGTAATCAAATGGAGAATTTCCTGAGAGAAATTCAATTGAAAAATGATTATGATGAAGTGAGAACACCACTTATGATGAATCAAAAACTATGGGAAGAATCTGGACATTGGGATCACTATCATGAAAATATGTACTTCACAAAAGTAGATGAAAATGATTATGCTTTAAAACCAATGAATTGTCCGGGTCATATGTTAATTTTCAAAAATGAACTTAGATCTTATAAAGATTTACCATTAAGAATGGCAGAGTTTGGACAAGTACATCGCCATGAGTTTAGTGGGGCGTTAAATGGATTATTACGTGTAAGAACATTTTGCCAAGATGATGCACATATCTTTATTATGAAATCTCAAATTAAATCAGAAGTAGAAGATATACTAAAATTAATTGATTATATTTATTCAGTGTTTGGCTTCACATATAGTATCGAGTTATCGACACGTCCAGAAGATTATTTAGGTGAATTAAAATTATGGAATGAAGCGGAACAATCTTTAGCCAATGTGCTTGATGAATTAGGGTTAAAATATACAATTAATGAAGGTGATGGTGCATTCTATGGCCCTAAAATTGATGTGCATATTAAAGATGCATTAAACCGAAGTCATCAATGTGCAACAGTTCAACTTGATTTCCAAATGCCAGAAAAATTTGATCTTACTTATATTAATGAACAAAATGAAAAAGAACGTCCTGTTGTATTACACAGAGCGATATTCGGTTCTCTAGATCGCTTCTTTGGCATCTTAATTGAACACTTTAAAGGAGCGTTCCCACTTTGGATGGCACCTGTTCAAGTAAATATCATCGGTGTGTCTGACAATAACACAGCCTATGTGAATAAAGTATTTGAAGCGTTACAAAATAATAACATTCGTGTTGTTATTGATGATAGAGATGAAAAATTAGGTAAAAAAATTAGAGAAAGCCAAATGAAAAAAATTCCATACACTTTAGTGCTTGGAGACCATGAACAAGAGAATAATGTTGTTTCAGCAAGAAAATATTCGCATGAAGATAATGAAGTGATGGATATTCAAGCCTTTATTGCACAACTACAAGAAGAAGTAGAAAGTAAAGCACTACTTGTATAAGACATAAGCACTGTTGCGTTAAGTTTAAATTCTACTAACAATGAGATGCACTCCAAAAGTTAGACTGAAAATCTAACCTTGAGGAGTGCATTTTTGCGGATAAATATTTAATATTACGCTAATTTTAAGACACTACTGAAAAATATGTTATGTGTTAGCTTCAGCAATAGGTATCCTTATGTTTAAAGTACCTAATATTTAGGGTTTAATGTGATATTTTTCAATCATCTGTTTAAGTGGTTCTACATCATATGAATTTGTAGCCACTGAAATATAGCCATCTGGTCGTACTAAAAATACAGCATCACGTTGAATGTCTTTTTGGGACATCTGTGTAACCCAAGGGATATGGTAAATCGGTAATTGTGAATCATATGCGAACTGTTTTAATTCTTGTGTTAATTTGCCATAAATATGGATTTGCCAAGTTCGAGATTTTAGAGGTTCGAAATTATCGATTGAATCAATATGAATCCATGGAAGACGATCGCCGCCAGCAATGTTCCCATAATTTCCTGTACTTAAATCACTGTGTTTATAATGAATAGCTGTTTGAGATATCGTTTTATACAGCTTTTTCTTCAAAATATCCAAATGTAATAAAGTAGGGAAGATATAGGGAATAATCCAATCTTTTACGACTTGACTATTCGCCATAAATTTAAATCCTGTATCAGTAGTGTTCACTAATTTTTTTGCAAATTCAATGCGTTCAGGTTCATACGTATCTAAAATTGATTTATCAGCTTTTCCTTGGATGACGTTACTCAGCTTCCAAGCTAAGTTGAAGGCGTCGCTAATGCCTGTATTCATACCTTGACCACCAGCGGGACTATGAATATGTCCTGCATCACCACAAATAAAGGCACGATTTACTCTAAAATGTTCTGCTACTCTATGATGTGAGCGGTAAGATGAATACCAATTAATGTTTTTAATGTGTATAGGTAAGATATTTTCGGCAAATGGTATCAGTGGTTTAAATGATTCAGGCGGTTCACCATTGGTCTTTACCTCTTCGGGGATAATACCAATGAGGCGTAATTGTTCTGTTGTTCTAATAGGGAAACCAACACAGAAATGATTACCATGAAAGCCCATACTAGCACCATCTAATTGTGTGTTCGTTTCAACGTCCGCAACATAAAAGAGTTGTGTGTATGTTCCGCCAGGGAAACCGATATCAAGTCGTTTTCTTACGGTGCTACTGGCACCATCACAACCACAAATGTAATTGAATGTTTCAGTTACTTCTTCACCATTAGGTCGTTGAAATGTCGCACTTATAAATGTCTCGTTGTCATCAAATGATATAAGTTCATGTTCCCAACATACTTGTCCACCGACTTTTTCTAATTCTTCTACAAGAATTTGTTCATGAATATCTTGCGGTAAAGTTAATATATATGGATAAGGACTTACGCCTTTTCCTTTCTTTGCAATCGGTAATTTGCCAACAGGACGTTTATCTTTATATACATTAAAATGTTGAATTGGTATGCCTGCTTCAACAATCTTATCGTCGAAACCATATTGACGGTAGAATTCAAGTACACGTGACTGAACGACCATGGCTCTTGAAGCTGTACCGGGGCCTTTATTTTTATCAATCAGCTTATATGATATACCTTGAGCACTTAAAGCAATGGCTAATGCCAATCCACTAGGTCCAGCGCCTACAATTAAAACATCGTTTGACATGGCATTCTCTCCTTATTCGGATATTTTTATAATTATTCCCATAAGCACTATACATTAAGCATGATAGCAAGAATAAGGTGATGTTAACCGAGGTTAATGTCTTAGAAAAGGCATACATAGAAGTTAAAATTTAATGAAAGCTAAAATGTTGAAAAGGTCAATTCAGTGAGATTTTGATGCAATTTAGTAAGATTAAATTTACAATTTGAGAGAAAATACATCTTTTTTAAAAATTTATTGAATAATCTGAACAAATAGACAATAAAACCATGTATAATAACAAATATCACATAAATAGGAGACACAAGAATTATGAAGAATCATACATTAACGTTAAAACAAAATATATTTATTGGTTCGATGTTGTTTGGTTTGTTCTTTGGTGCTGGAAACTTAATATTCCCAATCCATCTCGGTCAAACGGCAGGCGCAAATGTTTGGTTGGCCAATTTAGGTTTTTTAATTACAGCGATTGGTTTACCATTTTTAGGCATTATTGCAATAGGAGTATCAAAAACCAATGGTGTCTTTGAAATTGCTTCAAGAGTAAGTACAAGTTATGCATACATATTTACAATCGGGTTATATCTCGTTATAGGACCGTTCTTTGCTTTACCAAGATTAGCAACAACATCCTTTGAAATTGCTTTTTCTCCATTTATTTCACCAAGTACTGCAAAGATATTACTACCAATATTTAGTATTGTATTCTTTGTTTTAGCATGGCTGTTCGCTAGAAAACCATCTAAAATATTAGATTATATTGGTAAATTTTTAAATCCTATATTTTTAATATTATTAGGTATTGTCGTCATTTTGGCATTTATCCATCCAATGGGTAGCATCAATCATGCATCGATTAGTCCAAATTATAAGCATGGCACAGTGCTTAAAGGCTTTATTGATGGCTACAATACGTTAGATGCTTTAGCGTCATTGGCATTTGGTATTATTATCGTCTCAACTATTAAAAAATTAGGTATTTCAAACCCCAATACGATTGCTAAAGAAACCTTTAAATCTGGAACAATTAGTATTGTTGCAATGGGTGTTATATATACGTTATTAGCGGTGATGGGAACGATGAGTTTAGGCCATTTCAAAGTAAGTGAGAATGGTGGTATAGCATTGGCACAAATCGCTCAATACTATCTAGGTGATTACGGCATTATTATTTTATCGTTAATCATTATTGTTGCTTGTTTAAAAACGGCTATTGGCTTAATAACTGCATTCTCTGAGACATTTACAGAATTATTTCCTAAACAAAATTATTTAGCTATTGCTACGATAGTTAGCGTTCTAGCCTGCATCTTTGCGAATGTAGGATTAACGAAGATTATTATGTATTCAATACCAGTATTAATGTTTATTTATCCTTTAGCAATTACATTAATCTTATTGACATTAATCAGTCCACTATTTAATCATTCAACAACTGTTTATCGCTTTACGACATTCTTTACAATGATTGCTGCGTTAATTGATGGTATAAAGGCAAGTCCAGAATTCTTTGTAAACACAAGTTTCGCACAATGGTTAATTGCGCTAGGTGAGCATTACTTACCATTATTTGACATAGGCATGGGTTGGATGTTGCCGGCACTTATAGGCTTTATTATCGGACTCATCGTTTATAAAATTCGCTTACCAAGACAACCACAAACATAAGAAAAATAACTTAAAAACTTGTTGAATAACTGTGCATTGTCAGTGTTCAACAAGTTTTTTCAATCCTAGTCAACCTTGCTCGGGCGGGACTACGAATTCATAATGAATGCGATTCCGCTCCCTTGTAATAACGAAGCATTAATATTACTTATTATCTCTTTTATTGAAAATTATATATAGTAAAAATCCTAAAGCTAACCCTAAAAATGCGCCTGCTACAATTTCTTTAAATATTAATCCTAATCCTAAACCCAAAAACAAGCCACATGGAATAAAAAAGCTATTGTGATTATTTATTTTCATATTTTAAATAATACCTTCTTTATAATAATATACCATTATTAGAGTTGCTATTTTCTATCTTAGGATTAGATTTTATATTATTAGCGAATGTAATCACTTAATAATCATCTTTCACAGTTGCTCATTCATTGCCAATAATTGGTAAAAAGAATGCACTGCTTTTTTAAAATTTCAGTTAAATGTGAAGCATCATAATTTTTGCAATAAGGTACTGACAACGGCACAAAACTTTATTAAAATATTATATATATTCAAAAAACAAAAATTGTCTTGTTATTCATTTGACATAGACTTTATTCAGGGGTGAACTTTAATGAAGTGTAAGCAATGTGGGACAGAATTTAATCATTTCCAACAACACTGCCCGACGTGTGGTGAACCGATACAAGTTGATACAACATCAAATCAGCAACAAACTTCTAAGCAATCTCAGAAACGTGATATTAGAAGTCAGTTTGGCGCAGGTGCACAACAGCATAAAAAACGACCTGATCAGCAACAAGAAGCAAGCCATGACAGTGATGTAAAAGAGCAAGTTGGCGCATCATCAACTACAGATGAAGCGAATACACATTCAACAGAGTCTCAAGAGCAATTCGGTGCACATTCAGGTGATCATGCATCACACGTATCGAAGAACGATTTTGGTGCTTCTTCGACGGATTCAGTTTCAACAGGATTTTTGGATGTCGTTAAAAACATCTTTAAATTAGATGATACCGCGGCATGGGCTAAACGTATCATTATTTCAATTGCGTTTTTTGTGTTTTATGTATTTTTCATTCATATAACATATAATATGATAATATTTATCTTGAATGTGCTATTATTCCCATTTGTGATGTGTGTTGTTGATCACGTACTTAGTAAAGTATTTAAGAAATCAAGTTATGCATACGATATTCAACAACATGGTTTTGCCATAGCTACTGGAAAAGTTACACTTAAATACATATTCTTATTATTTATATGGAACTTTTCGTGGATTCTTGGCATTCTTTCGTTTATTTATCTCTATTCATTGGCAAAAAAACTAGGTTAAGGGAGTCATAACAATGAAAAAACCAATACTTGTTGGCAAAGGGTTTCGTCGAATTAGTTTTGAAAAATTAGTACTAGAAACGCCCATCCCGGATGACAGCACAATTGTATTTGAGTCTTTAGGAGACCAAAAGCACTATTTCAATCAAGGTATGCAATTTCAAAATATGCGCTTTAAATTACGAGGTAACAGTTTACCTGAAGATACAGTGATTGATTCTTGGTTTTATATTGAGAACTGTAATGCTGTTATAGAGAATTTAACAATTGATAATTCACAGCCTAATGATCATGCGCTAAATATACATAATAGTCATGTGACAATAAATAATGTCATTTTAAAGGGGAAGCAAGCTATTGCACTATATATAGATCAAAACAGCAGTGTGTCTATTAATGAAGTGACGGTAGATACTCATGCTGAAGAGGAAATTAGTGGAATATTTGTAGATAATGGTTCACGTGCTCAAATTAATCAGTCTTTAATGAATGGATTAACAGCGAATCAAGATGCATATATTGAAGTCAACCATAGTCTATCGACTGAAACAGTATGTGCGCAGCAAGAAGGTAGAATCAACGCAAATGATTTATATATCGATAAGACAGAGGAAACCATAGACATCATGTTGTTCAGTCATGGACAAATGTATATTGATGGACTAACTATTGTTTCGGGAAGCTCTGAAGCATATTTAGAAGAAGGCTATCTATCGTTACAACATGTTAATACCGAAAATACTAATGGATTTCTTGTTAATATAGACAATTTTTCAGACGCTGAAGGAGAAGGCTTTGAAGTCATTAACAGAGATGAATATCAGCGCCAGTTAAATGATCAGGGAGCATATGCACAGAATGTAGATGACAATATAGGACAAGAAGACGTTGATACTCAATTTGACGAATTCTATGAAGACGATACAGTAAATGAATCAGAGAATGATAGTTATGAAGATACTATGGATGCGTTTGATGAAGAAGCAATGCCTGAAGAAAAAAGTGCATTAGATGCGATACATGAGCTTATTGGCTTGGATGGTGTTAAAAAAGCAGTAGAAAAATTTATTAATATTTCTAAAATAAATAAAATCAAACAACAAAAAGGGTTGCAACCAAATATGCCAGCCATGCATTCGTTATTTATCGGGAATCCAGGTACCGGTAAAACAACGGTTGCGCGTTTGATGGCACAAGCATTATATGAAGAACAAGTCATTAAAGAAAACAATTTTGTTGAAGTTTCACGTCAAGATCTCGTATCAGAATATATTGGTAGAACTGCAACACAAACGTTGGAAGTGCTAGAAAGCGCTAAAAATGGTGTATTGTTTATTGATGAAGCATATACTTTGGTTAGCGAGGGAGATAAAGGATTTGGTCAAGAAGCAATAGATACAATTCTTAAATATATGGAAGATCATAGAGAAGAAATCATGATTATTTTTGCAGGCTATACCAATGAAATGATTACTTTTAAAAACTCTAATCCAGGTCTCGCCTCAAGAATACCTCACACATTTGATTTTGAAGACTACAAGTTACCTCAACTTGTACAAATTGGTGAAGCTGATTTAATAAATAAAGGTTATGTATTTGACGCTGATCACTATCAAAAAGCCTTGGCCAATGAATATCGACATAATTTTGATAATAGTAATGGACGCTGGGTTCGAAATTTCAATGAAAAATTAACGTCAGAACAAATACAACGTATTTCTGAAAGCGGAGAATATATAGATGATGAAGCACTAATGACTATTACAGATGAAGACTTTTCGATGTTTTCATCACAAGATGATGGTTCAGATGAAACGTTACATGATTTATTAGAAGAGTTACATCAGCTCATCGGCTTAGCTAACGTCAAACAACACGTAGATAAAATTATTAATGAAGTAAAATTCAATAAATTATTAGAAGAACAAGGCAAAGTTACGACGCATAGTAATTATCATATGATTTTTACTGGTGCTCCAGGTACCGGTAAAACGACTGTTGCTAGATTATTAGCACAAATATTTAAACATTTAGGTCTATTGTCAAAAGGTCATTTAATTGAAACAGAGCGCAGTAAGTTGATTGGTAATTATATCGGTCAAACGGAAAAGAATACAAAACAAGCAGTCGAACAGGCAATGGGCGGAGTATTATTTATCGATGAAGCTTATCAATTAACGCCAAAAGGTCAAAGTGACAATGACTTTGGTAGTCAGGCAATTGAAACATTGATTACGGAATTAGAAAATAATCGTGATAAGTTTATTGCTATCTTTGCCGGCTATAATGATGATATGCAGCGCTTTCTAGAATCGAATGAAGGCTTAAAGTCACGTGTTCCTTATCAATTACACTTTGAAGATTACAGTCCAGAAGAAGTGGCTGATATTGTTGTAATGACATTAATAAAAGAAGATTGGCAATTTGATGAAACCTTATTAAGAGAAATTGTGGAAGAACGATATGCGAATATTGAAGAATCACAAAAGTCCAATGGTCGTTGGGCACGTAATTTCGTTCAAGAACTATTAGTTAGACATAAAAACAAAGTAATCCAAACAGCTACACCTGATGCTGATTTAACAACAATTAGCAATGAAACAATTCTAGAAATGCAGGAAGTATAACATACGCCTTCATCGAGATGAACAGCACATTTTGATGAAGGCTTTATTAATAAATAACACATGGGAGGAAATACATATGTTTAAATTAGTTGTGACAGATATGGATGGCACGTTTTTAAATGCACAAGGTACGTTTAATAAAGCGCATTTTCAAGCATTACTAGCGCCAATGAAAGCCCAAGGTATCCGTTTTGCATTTTGTACTGGGAAGCAGGTGGAACGTGTAGAAGCAGTTGTGGGAGATTTGTCACAAGATTTATTTATTATTGGTGACAGTGCGACACGTATTCAGTTGAACGGGGAGAATATCTATACGAAAACATTAGATTCAGCAGTAGGTCAACAATTGATCAATAAAATTAAAAAGATAGATCCAGAGCTTACTATCATTGTTTGTACACCGGAAACGGCCTATGTAGAAAATAGCGTGAGAGACCAAGATAAGTCAATGGTCTTTGGTTCATATGAACAGGTCACTTTTGTGGATGACTTGGCTAATTTGACTGTACCAATATTAAAAATTACGATTTATGATCACAAAGCGCAATGTTTTAACCACGTCAATGATTTAGCAGAATTCCAAGATGACTTGTATATTGTAGCTGCAGAAGAAAGTTGGATTGATATTACTGATAAAGCTGTTGACAAAGGTACGACAATTCAATTTTTACAGAGTCTGCTTAATATTCCTGCCGAAGAGACGATCGTCTTTGGCGATGGATATAATGATATGCCTTTATTTGAAAATGCAGCCTATAAAGTGGCGATGGATAATGCCTATCCAGAGCTAAAAGAAAAAGCAAACCTTATTGCACTTAATCATAATCAAGACGGTGTTGTTACAACATTAAACGTATTGTTAAAATTGGCACGATAATATATCGCTCATACAGTTGATTCTCAGTAGACACTTGTACATCTTAACGGAATGTTAATGTTCAATTCATCAGGACTTAAAAATCGTTGCGTACGCTTAAATTAATCATAATTTAAGGGAATGATACATGTGGAAATTGTAAAGTCAAAAGAGGATTTATTTCGTATTATTGATCATGCAGATGAACAATATACATCCAAAATGTTATTATTTATGATTTTAGGAACGATTTTTCTAGATGCTTATGATATTACGATTCTAGGCACAATGACGGATCAACTTACGCAACAATTTCATTTATCTCCAACAATGTTATCCACGGTTATGACGTCTTTACCCATTGGTGCTTTGATTGGTGCTATTTTTGGTGGTGTCTTCGCACATCGATTTGGGCGCAAACGTATTTTATCGATATCGTTATTAGCGTTAGTAATCACTTCTTTAGGTGCAGCTTTAGCTCCAAATTTAACAATCTTATTGCTTTGCCGTTTTCTAATGGGAATGGCAATTGGAATGGACAGCCCAGTTGCCTTTACCTTTATTGCAGAAATAAGTAATCGCGCGCAAAAAGGTCGTAACGTCAATTATTGGCAAGTCGTATGGTATGTTGCCATTGTTACGTCATCACTATGTGTGATTGCATTCTTCTTAATGGGTACAGGTAGTCATCTATGGCGTGTAGCAGTTGGATTTGGTGCTATTATAGCTTTAGTGCTTTATCTATTAAGGTTAAAATTCTTACATGAGAGTCCAACGTGGATGGTTAACCACTACTCATTAGGTCAAGCAGCCGACTATATTCGTCAAAAGTATCATGTCGATATTCAATTAGCATCTAATCAGACGAATGACGTTAGCTCTCAAGAACGACAGCCATCAGCACGCGCATTGTTTCAACCTAAATATGGTAAAAGATTATTATTAGCAACAGCTATATCAACACTTCAAGGCATGCAATATTATGCCGTTGGTTTATATATTCCTATTATAGCTACGTACATTATTAGTAAAGAAAAATTAGGTGTTTTACTAGGTACGGCGATTGTTAATATTGCAGGTATTGTAGGAGCATACTTTGGTGCACAATTAACTTATCGCTTAGGCACACGTAAACTAACAATCATTGGTTTTGCATTAGTATTAATTGCGATGGTCATGACAGGTGTCTTCTATCATTTATTACCAATGATCTTAAATACATTTCTTATTGCTTTATTTTTATTCGGACATTCAGGTGGGCCAGGGACACAAGGGAAAACCATTGGCGCGTTATCATTCCCTACATATTTGCGGTCGCAAGCAACTGGATTTGTCGAAGCAGTCAGTCGTACAGGAAGTATTATTGGGACATTTATTTTCCCTATTATTCTAGCTGCAGTAGGCCTTACCAACACCATGTTAATCTTAAGTATCGTACCATTAGTTGGATTAATTATTACGAGCGCAATCAAATGGGAACCTGTAGGGAAAAATGTTGAAGTAGAATAGAAAAGATATACCATGCGTACCTGTGTAGCAGCCTTATTACTGTTACATAGGTATTTTAACAAATAGAAACTAAAATATTTTGTGATTGATGTCCCATGCTTTTTTTAAATTTCATGATAAGTTTTAAAATATGAGGGGTATATATACAAAAGGGGGGCGGTACTATGAAATTTTATAGATTAGACTATCAACATCATAAAGATATAGTTGATGAAAATATTTTAACGGTCTTTGTTGTGGCGCAAAATAAAGGGGAAGTAGAACAGCTTGCCAAAAAGTTGCGCTATGCTGTGGAAAATATTACGAAACTAACGGAAAAAGAATTTAAGAAAGAGAAAGAAACGAATGAACATTTTAGATTAGAGTATGCTGAGAACTATTTATAATGGATATAATCTGTCATAGATATCGTTAACATGACACATCTATCAAAATGATACTGACTGTGAACTTAACTAAGTTCGCAGTCTTTTTTTCTAATTTAGGTTTCTATATGGCTTAACTGCAATAAATAATATAGCAATGGGTAAGACTTCGGGTTGTCTACCTTGATGCTGCATGCATATTTTGTATAGTCAAATTGAAATCTATATAACGAGTATTATCACTTTTAGTAAGCATAATAGCATAAAACTAATTTTATTAAAGAATGCTTATCTAAAAGGGACAAAATGAAAAGCGATAGTTATATTTTTAGAAATATCTACCTACAAGATTGAACCATGTGAAATCTGACTACCTCTATCGGCCCTAAAGGAATTAAAACAATAAAATATTAAATTATTTTAATAATGATTGACAAGTGCATAGAAAATATTAATAATTGTTAATAAGAATCATTTCGTTTTAAAAGATTAGGAATGAAATAATCATTTTCAACATAGAAAGAGGCAAAGAAATGAATAAACTTAGTAAAATAACAGTCACGTTGCTTGCATCTGGGATGATTTTGGCGGGGTGCAGTGATAACAAAGCTTTAGAGAATAAGAAATCAGAGAAGACGTTGAGTTATACAACGGTTAAAGATATTGGGGATATGAACCCACATGTATATGGTGGTTCTATGTCGGCAGAAAGTATGTTGTATGAGCCGTTAGTACGTAACACGAAAGATGGTATCAAGCCATTATTGGCAAAGAAATGGGATATATCTGCTGATGGTAAGACCTACACTTTCCATTTGCGTGATGATGTTAAGTTTCATGATGGTACAAAATTTGATGCTGAAGCGGTAAAGAAAAATATAGATGCTGTACAGCAAAATAAGAAATTACATGCCTGGCTAAAATTATCAACATTGATTGATGATGTGAAAGTTAAAGATACATATACGGTTCAACTTCATTTAAAAGAAGCATATCAACCTGCGTTAGCTGAGCTTGCGATGCCAAGACCATATGTGTTTGTATCACCGAAAGATTTTAAAAATGGTACAACAAAAGATGGTGTGAAAGCCTTTGATGGTACCGGACCTTTTAAAATGGGCAAACATAAAAAAGATGAGCAGGCTAACTTCAATAAAAATAATGACTATTGGGGCACTAAGCCAAAATTAAATCAAGTACAGGCTAAAGTGATGCCTGCTGGGGAGACGGCATTCTTATCAATGAAAAAAGGCGAAACTAACTTTGCATTCACCGACGATCGAGGTACAGATAGTTTAGACAAAGATTCACTAAAACAGCTTAAAGATACCGGAAATTATCAAGTGAAACGCAGCCAAGCAATGAACACAAAAATGCTAGTTGTTAATTCAGGTAGTAAAGATAGTGCTGTAAAAGATAAAATGGTACGTCAAGCGCTAGGTCACTTAGTAAATAGAAATAAGATTGCGACAGATATTTTAGATAAACAAGAAAAGCCAGCCACACAATTGTTTGCAAAAAATGTCACTGACATTAACTTTAATATGCCTACACGTCAATTTGATACGCATAAAGCACAGCAATTATTAGATAAAGCGGGTTGGAAAGCATCGTCTAAAGAGGGTAGTATTCGTGAAAAAGAGGGTAAGGCACTTGAACTAGCCTTGTACTATGACAAAGGTTCATCAAGTCAAAAGGAACAAGCAGAATTTTTACAAGCAGAATTTAAAAAGGTAGGTATTAAGCTAAATATTAATGGTGAAACGTCTGATAAAGTTGCGGAACGCCGAACTTCAGGTGACTATGATTTAATGTTTAACCAAACATGGGGCTTATTATATGACCCGCAAAGTACAATTGCTGCATTTAAAGCGAAAAATGGTTATGAAAGTGCGACATCAGGTATTGCGCACAAAGATGCATTATATCGTGATATAGACGCTGCATTTAAGATGCAAAATGATAAACAGCGTTCTGCTAAATATCAACACATTTTGAAACAAATGGATGATGAAGGCATTTTCATTCCAATTTCTCACGGAAGAATGACTGTCGTCGCACCAAAAGATTTAGAAAAGGTTTCATTTACCCAATCACAATATGAATTACCATTTAACGAGATGCAATATAAATAAAGGAGCGTCATTATGGTCAAATTTATTATAAAACGTATAGCGTTGATGGTTCCTTTGATGCTTGTTGTGAGTTTTTTAACGTTTCTACTGACCTATTTGACTGATGAAAACCCAGCTGTCACGATTTTACATGCGCAAGGCGTACCTCATGTCACACCACAACTTATTGCTGAAACGAAAGCGAAATATGGCTTAGATCAGCCATTGCTTATTCAGTATAAAAATTGGCTAATACAGGCGCTGCAATTAAATTTTGGCACAAGTTACATTACTGGTGATCCCGTTGCAAGTAGAATCACGCCAGCGTTTATCAATACATTGAAATTAACATTAATATCTAGTGTTATGGTTATCATGACATCTATTATCTTTGGTGTGATTAGTGCTTTGACACGAGGCACACTGATTGATCGTAGCATACGTTCGATGGCCTTTGTACTTACGGCATTACCGTCATATTGGATTGCCTCAATATTCGTTATTTATATCTCGGTTAAACTAAATCTATTGCCGACGTCAGGGTTAACAGGCCCAGAAAGTTATGTCTTACCTGTATTAGTGATTACAATTGCCTATGCTGGTATCTATTTTAGAAATGTACGTCGCTCGATGATTGAACAACTAAATGAGGATTATGTGCTGTACTTAAGGGCATGTGGAATATCTACAAAGAAACTAATTTGTCACGTATTACGCAATGCGTTACAAGTAGCTGTATCTATATTTTGTATGTCTATTCCAATGATTATGGGTGGACTGGTTGTAATTGAATATATCTTTGCTTGGCCTGGATTGGGACAACTTAGTTTAAAAGCTATATTGGAACATGATTTTCCAATCATTCAAGCTTATGTGTTAATTGTCGCGATTTTATTTATTGTCTTTAACACGTTAGCAGATATTATCAATGCCTTATTGAATCCAAGGTTAAGGGAGGATATATCATGCTCGTAATGAAGCGTTTGTTACATGATAAAGGTGCCGTTTTAGCCTTAGTCATTATTTTGGGATATGTGTTGTTAGGCGTATTAGCTCCTTCAGTGACTTGGTATGATCCCAACCACATTGATACAGCACATAAATATGCCAGTATCAGTTGGCAACATCTACTGGGTACGGATCATTTAGGACGTGATATTTTAACACGTTTGATTTATGCAATTAGACCAAGCTTGTTGTATGTCTTTGTGGCACTGATTTGTTCTGTTGTTATTGGTGCTGTGCTTGGATTTATTGCTGGTTATTTCCGAGGATATATCGATGCGCTTATCATGCGCTTATGCGATGTTATGCTGGCATTTCCAAGCTATGTTGTAACATTAGCGCTTATTGCTATGTTTGGCATGGGTACAGAAAATATTATTCTGGCATTTATTTTGACACGTTGGGCATGGTTTTGTCGGGTTATTCGAACGAGTGTGATGCAATACACGACTGCGCATCATGTACAATTTGCGAAAACAATTGGTATGAGTCACTTTAAGATTATTCATAAGCATATTATGCCTTTGACTTTAGCCGATATTGCTATTATATCAAGCAGTTCTATGTGTTCGATGATTTTACAAATATCTGGCTTTTCATTTTTAGGCTTAGGCGTTAAAGCGCCAACTGCTGAGTGGGGAATGATGTTAAATGAGGCTCGAAAAGTGATGTTTACACATCCAGAAATGATGTTTGCGCCAGCAATAGCGATTGTCATCATTGTAATGGCGTTTAATTTTTTATCGGATGCAATACAACTTGCGATTGATCCAAAGTTATCAATGGTTGAACGACGTCAGGCCGTGAAGAAAGGTGGCATACGCATATGACAAGATTAAATGTTCACCATTTAAACATTATTGATTCATGGACAGGCCAAGCGCTTGTTAGCGACGTCAACTTCAATGTTAACAGCGGTGAAACCTTAGGTATTATAGGTGAGAGTGGTAGTGGCAAATCTATTACTTGTAAAGCGATTGTTGGATTAAATGATGACCGGTTAAAGGTACAAGGTCAGATTAACTTTGAAAGTGTTGATATGTTGAAGCTTCATGACAAACAGCTTAAGCAATATCGAGGTAAAGAGATTGCTATGATCATGCAACAAGGCAGTCGTGCTTTTGATCCATCGTCATCTGTAGGAAAGCAAATGATGGAAACCATGCAGGCACATACGTCATTAGGACGTCAGCAGGTGATAGATATTCTTGTAGAACGTATGTTGTATATGAAATTACAAAATCCGAAGCAAGTATTGTCGATGTATCCACATATGTTGTCTGGCGGTATGTTACAACGTTTGATGATTGCTTTAGCGTTAGCATTGCAACCGAAGTTGATTATTGCTGATGAACCTACAACCGCACTTGATACCATCACACAATATGAAGTATTAGAAGCGTTTAATGATATGAAGCAACAAATGGGCTGTGCAATGATTTTTATTTCACATGATTTGACAGTAGTTAATCACGTAGCTGACCATGTTGCTGTCATGCGAGCAGGCCGTTTGGTTGAGCAAGGTACTAGTGAAGCAGTGCTCTATCATCCTCAGCATGCATATACGTCCTACCTTTTAGCTACTAAAAAGAAAATCAGCGACCACTTTCAACGCGTCATGCGAGGTGAATGCAATGCTTAAAATTTCAAATGTTGAAAAATCTTATCGAACGGCGCATGGTTTTCAACATCGACAAGTATCTATTGTGAAAGGCGTCTCGTTTAACTGCCCATTAAACAGTTCAATTGCAATTATTGGTGAAAGTGGCAGTGGCAAGTCAACACTTAGTAGGATGATTTTAGGACTTGAAAAGCCAGACAATGGTTCGGTGACATTAGAACAACAGCCCATATATAAAAGAAAAGTAAGACGTCATCATATTGCAGCCGTATTTCAAGATTACAGTTCGTCTTTACATCCTTTTCAAACAGTCAGAGACATTATGTTTGAAGTGATGTGTCAATGTGGCAAACCCTCTAAAGCAGAGATGGAGGAGTGCGCATGTGAATGCTTAATTGAAGTTGGCTTGTCGTCTGATTATATGGATCGATATCCTCATATGTTGTCAGGGGGAGAAGCACAACGTGTAGCCATTGCTCGTGCAATCAGTATTAATCCGCAATACATTTTATTTGATGAAGCGATTAGTTCGTTGGATATGTCAATTCAAACACAAATCTTGGATTTATTACTGACATTACGTGCAACGAGACAGTTGAGCTATATTTTTATTACACATGATATACAAGCCGCGACTTATTTGTGTGATGAACTCATTATTTTTAAAGATGGTGCAATTGAAGCACAGATGCCAACGACAGCATTACATTGTAGTGAGAATGCTTATACCAATGCGCTCATTAATAAACAATTGTCATTTTAAGGAGGAAAAGCATGAAAGGCGCATTATCAGGGCCATTTTTAAGATTATATTTACTCACGTTATTATTTTTTAGTGCTAATGCAATTTTAAATGTCTTTATTCCACTGCGTGGTCATGACTTAGGTGCAACGAATACAGTTATTGGAGTAGTGATGGGCGCTTATATGCTTACTGCCATGTTGCTACGACCTTGGGCAGGACAAATGATTGCTCGTGTAGGTCCCATAAAAGTGTTGCGCATTATTTTAATTATCAATGCATTGGCACTGATTTTATATGGTTTTACTGGACTTGAAGGCTATTTTATTGCCCGGGTTATGCAGGGGATATGTACGGCTTTCTTTTCAATGTCCTTACAGCTTGGTATTATTGATGCCTTACCGGAAAAACACCGTGCTGAAGGCGTATCGTTATATTCTCTCTTTTCGATGATTCCTAACTTAATTGGACCGTTAATTGCGGTGGGTATTTGGCAGATACATCATATGTCTGCTTTTGCAGTAATCATGGTAATGATTGCATTATCAACCACGATATTTGGCTATCGTGTGACGTTTGGAGAGCAAGAGCCAGATACGAGTAGCAAGATTGATGCTTTACCGTATAATGCAGTGACTGTGTTTGGACAATTATTTAAAAATAAAGCACTATGTCAAAGTGGTTGTATCATGATTTTAACGTCCATCGTCTTTGGAGCTGTAAATACATTTATTCCTCTTTATGCGGTGCGTGATAGCTTTGTACATGCAGGACTTTTCTTAACAATTCAAGCGATAGCGGTTGTATTGTCACGCTTTTATTTACGCAAATACATACCATCTGATGGACAGTGGCATTCAGTTTTTATGCTACGTGTGTTATCATTACTCGTTATTTCAGCCGTTGTGATAGCGTTTGGCCCACAGCTTCCACAAATGATTGTCTATATTGGTGCTGTCTGTATTGGTATTACTCAAGCACTCGTTTATCCAACACTGACATCTTATTTAAGTTTTGTCTTACCAAAAGTTGAGCGTAATATGTTGTTAGGTCTATTTATTGCTTGTGCAGACCTAGGTATTTCACTAGGTGGTGTACTGATGGGACCAATATCAGATTGGCTAGGATTTAAATTCATGTATTTACTATGTGCGAGCTTTGTTGTCATTGCTATGGTGTCCAGTGTCAGTAATTGGAATCAGCAACAATGTCATAAGCGATAGTGTTCGAAATTTAAACAATCACTCATGCCTTGAATCATAGGATTGTTTAAACATATAGAGGCTACACAGTTGCCATCATACAAACGCAACTGTGTAGCCTTTTTAAATCGTTAGCTAATGAACTTCTGACAAGTGATTAATTGACTTTATTGTATGAGATATCTTCGTCTTTGTCATTAGGTACGTTGAAGTCTTGATTTGTTTGGAATAACACAGATCCTTGAGGTGCTAATGTCTCTGGAATTTGAGAAATTGGTTGTGGATGAACGTTATTGAAGTCTGCATCTCCTTTGAAACCATACGGTCCACTATTTTCTTTTTTCACAAGGGCGATTCTAAAGTTAGTCATGAATTTACTAAGTGATAAATTAGGGTCTACATGTTCATGAATTGCATTTTGAAGTGCAGTATTCGTATCACCTGGATCATTAATGAGTTCTTTAAAGACTTGTTCACCATTGTCACTTTGTTTTTTCAGATATTCAATAAAGAGGTAAGATAATGAGTAGTTTGATAATGTATCACCTTGTTCGTCCCAACGGATTAATGAATGACCATAGGCGATGGATTTTGAATTATTATAATAATCGATACGTGAATTCAATGGTGCATTCAAGTACATTTGTTCACTAGCCATTGATAATGCTTCGTTTAACCATGGATCCATTTCTTCTTGACTTTGTTCTTTAAATAGATTTTCGTTGGCATTGACCATATGTTGATATTCATGCGCTAATGTGGAATAGATTTGTGATTCATTCAAATGTTGACGATCTGTTCCCATTGATGGATACGTATCCATATAGAAGATTTCGCTGTGGTTTGATCCTCGGACATTGTATAAATCTCTTGGATGGAAATAACCACCAATATACGTTCCTGTTTGGTCATAGTTATCTTTAATATCATATACAAGGATATTTACTTTACCATTATTGTCAACATCAGAGGGTTCACCAAAGTTGTTTTCGATAAGTGGGTCGATACGTTCATCAAATTCTCTACCAATGTTTTGCGCTTGTTTATCAGTAATGTATTGATCAGCAACCCACACTTGGGCTTTTTTACCATCGTATTTTAATGTAGCAGTGGTTTGTTCATCTTGATTAGTTCTATTATCAATTGTTGTAAAGGTACGCTGATCATTTAGGCTATATTGTTTGCCGCCATTTTGACTGCGGTTTTCACTCTTTCGAATCGGTTGTTTATTCTTTGGTGCCTTAAATAATTTATCTTCTTTGAAGGCTTCGCGATTTTGTGGTCCCATTTGCTTCACGGTTTGCTGTTTAAGTGCAGCACGGTTATAGCTGCCTGTATAAGCTTGGCGGCCATCTTTATCTATATTTTCATTGTTAACGACGTAGGATGCGGCTTGTGCGCATTGTGAAATCGGTAAGGCAATAGTAATCGTTGTGCTAAGGGCGATTAATAATTTATGTGAAATGTTCATAGCAGACTCTCCTTTTTTTAAAAATTTAGATTTATTTGAAATCTATATACTATTCTATGGACTAGCAGTAAAATTTTGGTTTTTAGCTCTTAACTGTTCAAATATTTGCCTAACTGTATAAAATAAAACTTTTCATATATAATGAAAAATATGACTAAGTTATACAAATTATATTTTTAAATATTGATTGCAAGCATAGAGGAGATGAAAATATGAAAAAAGCAATTTTTTTGTTATTGGATGAATATGCAGATTGGGAAGGCAGTTATTTAGCATCAGCTTTAAATCAAAGTGATACGTGGGAAGTGATGACAGCATCTATCCAAGATGAAGTGCGTTCGATGGGTGGTTTAACAACCCTTATTGATGTTCAGCTTGAAGCGGTAAATGCGTATGACTTATTGGTATTGATTGGTGGTAAAAGTTGGCATATCGACAATCAGATTTTAAATCATTTTGTTCAACAGGCATTTGAACAACACAAACCTATTGCTGCCATTTGTGGTGCTGTAGATTATTTAGCACGGCAAGGACATTTGAATACGTATCGACATACCGGCAATGCGGTACAGTTATTAGACCAATACGAAAATTATCAGCCAACTTATCCATTTATTGCCACGCAGGTGGTGCGTGACAAACATTTAGTTACGGCAAATGGTACAGCGGCCATTCCTTTTACAGCGGCTGTACAACAGTTGATTGACTTTGATTCAAATGACAATATAGAACGACAGGCCTATATGAATCAATTTGGATTTTATGATTATTGTGAGCGTTATGGTAATCCATATTTATAAAATATAAATTTAAAAATGATAAACATTTGTTCAACTTGAAACGAACGCTGTAATATAGTCTGTTTATTTGATTTTTCAAAATAATAATAATGCTATATTAAACATTTATATGAATAATTGAGTTTGACTATTATTTTGAGTAGCGTATAATGGTTACGTGTTTATTAAAAAATGAAACATAACAATAATTAAGGAGTTATTATGGGTAATGAAAATAAAAGCAATAAGATAAGTTTGGCACAACTTGTGCTATTAGGACTTGGTTCACTCATTGGTTCGGGTTGGCTATTTGGAGCGTGGGAAGCTTCATCTATCGCAGGACCAGCAGCAATTATTTCATGGTTGATTGGATTTATCGTCATTGGAACTATTTCATATAACTATATTGAAATCGGCACTATGTTTCCACAATCAGGTGGAATGAGTAACTATGCACAATATACGCATGGTTCGTTGCTAGGCTTTATTGCAGCTTGGGCGAACTGGGTATCATTGGTTACCATTATTCCTATTGAAGCTGTGTCGGCTGTACAATACATTAGTTCATGGCCTTGGGATTGGGCTAAATTTACATCGGTATTAATGGAAGATGGCTCAATTAGTACAAGTGGGTTATTTGCAGTTTATATCATCATCATCATTTTTTCACTGTTAAATTATTGGTCGGTTAAAATTTTAACGTCATTTACAAGTTTGATTTCAGTGTTTAAATTGGGTGTGCCATTATTAACAGTTATTATGTTAATGCTGTCTGGCTTTGACACAGGAAATTATGGTCATTCTGTAAGTACGTTTATGCCTTATGGTAGTGCGCCAATTTTTGCGGCAACGACAACATCAGGAATTATCTTTTCATTTAACGCATTCCAAACAATCATTAATATGGGGTCTGAAATTCGCAATCCAGAAAAGAATATTGCACGTGGTATCGCAATTTCACTATCATTAAGTGCTGCATTATATATTATTTTACAAAGTACCTTTATTACATCAATGCCTCAATCTACGATTAATGCACATGGTTGGAGTGGTATTAACTTCAACTCTCCATTTGCTGATTTGGCGATTTTATTAAACATTAATTGGCTAGCAATTTTACTTTATATTGAAGCCGTTGTTTCGCCATTTGGTACTGGTGTATCATTCGTAGCTGTGACAGGGCGTGTATTACGTGCTATGGAAAAGAATGGGCATATTCCTAAATTTTTAGGAAAAATGAATGAAACATATAATATTCCACGTGTTGCCATTCTTTTTAACGCAATAATTAGCATAATTATGGTAACGTTATTCCGCGATTGGGGAACATTAGCAGCCGTAATTTCAACAGCGACACTTGTGGCATATTTAACTGGTCCAACAACTGTAATCGCCTTACGTAAAATGGCACCAAAAATGACGCGACCATATCGTGCAACATTGCTAAAAGTGATGGCACCATTATCGTTTGTCTTGGCTTCACTAGCAATTTATTGGGCAATGTGGCCTACAACAGCTGAAGTTATCTTTATTATTATTTTAGGTTTACCGATTTATTTCTTCTATGAATATAAAATGAATTGGAGAAATACGAAGAAACAAATTGGTGGTAGCTTATGGATTATCGTGTATCTTATTGTATTGGCAATTCTGTCATTTATTGGAAGTAAAGAATTTAAAGGTATCAATTTGATTCACTATCCATATGACTTTATCGTGATTATCGTAGTTGCATTGATCTTTTACAGCATCGGAGCAACAAGCTATTTTGAAAGTATTTACTTTAGACATGCGAAGAAAATAAATACTAAGATGGCAAGAGACCTAAAAGATAATGAACTAAATAACAAGTAAAAAAATTAGGTTTTAAATTAATACAGTCTGAGACATAAATCTCAGAAAAATAACACTCAGATGAATTGAATTTCAACTCATCTGAGTGCTTCTTTGTATTTGTCCAAGAACTTTATGTCCAGACCTTTTATCTATTTCAATACTTATTAGGCATTGTTTTTATATTTATAAACTAAGCTTTTTGGTAAATGGCAGTAGTCATCAGGATAGCGTTCTAATCTATTTTGATGCATATCGGCACTTTTAATATAATTGGTCAGCGGTAAGACTTCCGTTGCAATAAGATGATGGTCTTCAATAGCATCGATAAAGGCTTGAGCTTCTTTTAAATGTTCAGGGTTTTCACTATAGAATCCAGTTCTATATTTTAACCCGATGTCTTGACCTTGTTGATGAAGACTATAAGGATCGATAATTTCAAAGAGATAGCCCATCAAATCTGTAACGGACACGACGTTTGGATCAAATTCCGTTTTGACAGCTTCCACGTAACCGTCGTACTCACCATCTAGAGATTTTGTAATGCCATTTGCGCGACCACTTGTCGTATTGATAACCCCTGGGAGTGTTCGAATAAATGCTTCAACGCCATATAAACAACCACCTGCTAAGTATACTGTTTCCATAAACAACCTCCTATAATTGAAAATCATTATCAATTAGAATTATAGTAAAATTGTAGTGATAATTCAATGTATGCAACCAGTTTCTGTCAATGCAGTCCTCAAAGTACATATAATAAAAATGGTATACTTGAATATGAAATGAGTCGCATTCGCAATGATGCGATTATATACTCAAATGATAAGAAGGAACGCCAATGAAGATTTATATATTACAACATGTCCCATTTGAGACCCCTGGGAGTTTAGCTTATTTAGATGCGCATATTATTAAATTATATGAAACGCCAGTCCGTATACCCGATGCTCAGCAAGTTGATGTGCTTATTATTTTAGGAGGGCCAATGAGTGTGAATGACGATATTCCTTGGTTAGCAGAAGAAAGAGCGCTTATTATTGCTATGCTTAAGCAACAGAAACCAATGTTAGGGATTTGCTTAGGTGCACAACTCATTGCGCAAGTGCTCGGCGCAACAATTTATAACAATTCAGCAGGTAAGGAAGTAGGATTTTCAAATATTAAAAAAACAACATCTCGTTATAACTTCTTGCCTGAAACGTTAGACGTTTTACACTGGCATGGAGAAACATTTTCATTACCTCCTGGGGCAGAACGACTTTATTGTTCACCTTATTGTGAAAACCAGGCATTTATTTATAAAGATTGTGTGATTGGTTTGCAATTTCATTTAGAAACAACGTCTCAGACATTACAAGATCTTGTTGCAGCTGACTACAAATATATTGAAGGGAATGTACTACAACAAACACGTGACAGTATCTTGCAACACGAAATACCAACTGACAATCAAATCGTCTTAAGCAAGATTATGGATCATCTTATAGGAGGATGTACTTATGGAGAAACATATTCATAAAGATTTATTACCGGCATTTAAGCGCTTGTCGCCAATGATTTTTACTGAAGCGCGATTACCACTCATCAGAGGTATTAATCAAAAGTTAATTCGTCCCTATAAGGATGAATCATTACAGTTTACAGAACATCATATTGCATATGCAGATAGTGACGTCTCTATAAGAGTGAAAGTGTATGCGCCTAAAGCACAACAACAGCCTTTGCCTGTCGTGCTATATATTCATGGGGGAGGTACGTTCTTTGGAACGGTAGAAGGTAACGATGCTACATGTGCAAGTTATGTTAAACATGTACCGTGTGTGGTCGTTTCTGTAGATTATCGTTTAGCACCTGAACACCCCTATCCTGCAGCACTAGAAGACTGTTATCTCGCATTACAATGGATTGTTAGCGAACGTGAAACATTAAATATCGATATTGATAGATTAGCTGTAGTTGGTGGCAGTACTGGGGGAGGACTAACGGCAGCTTTAACACTATTAGCCAGAGATAGAAAAGGGCCTAACATTAAATTTCAAATGCCGTTATTTCCAATGATAGATGATACGTGCGCCACACCTTCAAGTCAGGAAGTTTTAGATTCTAAAGTATGGTCTTCGGAATTAAATCAATTTGCTTGGTCGATGTATCTGAAAAATATTAAAGGTGATGTACCTAAATATGCAGCCCCAATACGTGAAACAGACTTCAGCCAACTTCCAGCGACATATACTTCTGTAGGAACGTTGGATCCATATCGAGATGAAACCATCAATTATGTACAAGCGTTGGCTCAAGCGGGTGTACCCGTTGAGTTTCATTTATATCCAGGCTGTTATCATGAATTTGAATCTATCGCGCCAGATGCACCTATTAGTAAACAATCCAAAGCGGCGGCGCTACAAGCTTTAAAACAGGCATTAACAGATGAAGATGCATCTTTTAAAGCTAAGAATAATGAGAAATAATAACATAACAATGCTTTCATACACATACACCATTTATAAAATATGACATAAGTGATTGTAGCAGGTTCTTAATAAGTAGAAGAACGGAGCGGGACAAAATTCATTATGAATTCGTAGTCCCGCTCTCTTTATAGTGATATTATTTCTGATAGTATTTATCGTTATTAATCGCATCATTTGGGTCGACTAAGTTATTTAAAGTAGGTTCGTATAAATCATGTTGATATTTCTCGCTTGCAAAATTTTTAATATGTGCGATGAAATCTTCAATACTAATGTCTAGCTTACGTTTTGAAAAAGTAATATTGTTTTTATTAAAATCAGGACTCTCATATTTTTGAGTATAGATTTTGTAAGAAATTTTAAAGTTATTAAACTGATTTTCAACTGGTTCATAGCTGGTTAATAAACGTCTTAGCACTTTATTAGAATTGTCACTGTGATGACTCATCAATAAGATTAAACTTTGTAATTGTTTATCTAAACCTTTGAAATCTGTGTGAATCTCTTGGTAAATCTCTGTTGTATTGTCTTTGTTGAAATTGGAATAATTGAAATCTAAATAATTATTGCGTACTTTTGCGGCTTTATACGCAATAACATCTAATGAACTGACTAAATCATTATGATAATCTTCTCTTTTATCTCGCTCATCTTTTCTAAATTGGAATATTAATGCTATGAATGTCCCAGCTAACGTGAACAAACCACCGATAATGGCTGCAATAAACTCACTCATCAAACAATCCCTCCAACCTATATTAATTTAAAGCTATTATGGCATAACATTTGTTTTATGCAAATTTAATATATAAACAAAATATCAATAGAAACAAGCATTAAAAATGAAATATTACTGATTTATTTGAAACAATGACTACATTGAATTATGTCAAACCAACAACATTTAAATTAAATTTAAAATTTATATTGTTAACGCTTACTTTAACGTGCTAAAATATCTGGGAACAATTCATTCGAATTCAATCAAAAGTAGTCAAATTAGTGCAGATGATAGTGTGATGTTTATGTTTTAGGACCATTAGTGTTTTATATATCTAGCTAGGCCATACATCATGTTCAGTCTGAATAGATTGTTGTTAATCGATAATGAATACTATTTTAATTGAGTTCTTGCTTGGAGGTTAGAAAGGTGAGAAAGAAATTATTCGGTCAATTGCAACGTATAGGTAAAGCATTAATGTTACCAGTTGCTATTTTACCAGCTGCTGGGTTGTTACTCGCACTTGGTACTGCGATGCAGGGTGAATCATTACAGCATTATCTACCATTTATTAAAAATGGTGTGATTCAAAATATTGCCCTAATGATGACAGGGGCAGGTGGGATTATCTTTGATAACTTGCCAATGATTTTTGCTTTAGGTGTAGCTATCGGTTTAGCCGGTGGTGATGGTGTAGCTGCGATTGCGGCATTTGTTGGTTACATCGTCATGAATAAAACGATGGGTGCTATCTTAAATGTTACCCCAAATGAAGTAAAAGATGCTGCCAGTGGTTATGCCAGTGTATTAGGTATTCCTACGTTGCAAACAGGTGTCTTTGGTGGGATTATTATAGGTGGCTTAGCCGCGTGGTGTTATAACAAATTTTACAATATTTCGTTACCATCGTACTTAGGTTTCTTTGCGGGTAAACGTTTCGTGCCAATTATGATGGCAACGACGTCATTTGTTTTAGCGTTTCCAATGGCATATGTATGGCCAATGATTCAATCTGGATTGAATGCATTTAGTGAAGGATTATTGGACTCTAATACAGGTTTGGCCGTATTCTTATTTGGCTTTATTAAGCGATTGTTAATACCATTTGGCCTACATCACATTTTCCATGCGCCATTTTGGTTTGAATTTGGTTCTTGGAAAAATGCGGCAGGGCATATAGTACGAGGAGATCAACTAATCTTTATTGATCAAATTCGTGAAGGTGCACATCTGACTGCTGGTAAATTTATGCAAGGTGAATTCCCAGTAATGATGTTTGGTTTGCCGGCAGCGGCGCTAGCGATTTATCATACAGCAAAACCTGAAAATAAAAAGGTTGTTGCAGGTTTGATGGGTTCAGCAGCTTTAACATCATTTTTAACAGGTATCACAGAACCACTAGAATTCTCATTCTTATTTGTGGCACCGTTGCTCTTTGTTATCCATGCACTGTTAGATGGACTATCATTCTTAATTCTATATTTACTTCATTTGCACTTAGGTTATACATTCTCAGGTGGCTTTATTGATTACGTACTTTTAGGGGTATTACCTAATAAAACAGCTTGGTGGCTAGTCATACCAGTTGGTTTAGTCTATGCAGTTATCTATTATGTTATATTTAGATTCCTCATTAAGAAGTTAAACTTTAAGACACCAGGTCGCGAAGACAAAATGGCTTCAGCTAAACAAACAGCAGCAAGCGAGTTGCCATATGCAGTATTAGAAGCAATGGGTGGTAAGACGAATATTAAACATTTAGATGCATGTATTACCCGATTACGTGTTGAAGTGAATGACAAAGCGAAAGTGGATGTTGCAGGATTAAAAGATTTAGGGGCTTCAGGTGTGTTAGAAGTTGGTAATAATATGCAAGCTATTTTTGGTCCTAAATCAGATCAAATCAAACATGAAATGCAACAAATCATGAATGGTGAAGTTGTCGAACATCCTATGTCAGCTGAAGATGACTCTGACGAAGCGGTAGTTGTAACAGAAACAAAAGCACAAGCGGAGACACATAGTGAAAGTGTCGTTGCGCCATTAGAAGGAAAAGTAGTCGATTTAGCTGATGTTCCGGATCAGGTCTTTAGTGAGAAAATGATGGGAGACGGCATAGCGATTGATCCAGTTAGTGGTGAAGTTCGAGCACCGTTCAATGGTAAGGTTCAAATGATTTTCCCTACGAAGCATGCCATCGGTTTAGTATCTGATCAAGGATTAGAGTTATTAATTCACATTGGTTTAGATACAGTTCAATTAGAAGGACAAGGTTTCACAATGCATGTCGAAGAGGGGCAAACAATTGAACAAGGTCAACAATTAGTAACCTTTGATTTAGACTATCTTGGTGAAAATGCGAAAAGTTTAATTACACCAATTATTGTGACGAAAGGTGACATTACAGATATAGCTGTAAAAGCTGGTAACAGTATCCATTTCGGCGACCACCTTTTTAACATTAAATAAACAGCTTGAAATAAAAGCGGTTTGAACATCATTTATAGAAAAACAGGATTGGATTTAAATTCCAAAATAATAGCACAAAGATGATTTGAAATTAAAAATCGTCTTTGTGCTTCTTTTGTAATCAATACTGTGTAGTCGTATATGAAGTTATACTAAAATGCTTATAAAAAAATAAGAGATTTTCGTAACATTTAATGAACCTCATTAAACTAAATGAACAAGGTGATTTATGTATAAAATCAACATATGCTACCAATAGAACCTTTAGTTTTAATATATTCAAATGTTATGGTGAAACTATACCGAAGAAAGGATTTTGGTGCTATAACTTTAGTCCGTCACATTGATGTTCCAAAGTGTTGTGCTATTTCATTGCTTTTAATGCTTTATAGAAAATATCTCGTTGACGTTCTAAAGAAATAGGATCATTATATTGTGTTTCACTGACATCAAATTTAATGACACGATGTTTTTTGACAGCATTGAGACTCTTCCAAAATTGTGTTTGTTCAAACTGTGGTGACTTGTTACCTTGTTGAGCAATAACAGCAATATCACCAATATATTCTGGGAACTGTTCTTCATTGATTGGTGTTGCTACTTTTTTCTGAGTTGCTTGTTTTAATGCTTTAGGCTGTTTCAAGCCATAGCCCTCATATATAATCTCTGTT
This sequence comes from Staphylococcus sp. HMSC62D11, assembly GCF_001839145.1. Taxonomy (NCBI): domain Bacteria; kingdom Bacillati; phylum Bacillota; class Bacilli; order Caryophanales; family Staphylococcaceae; genus Staphylococcus; species Staphylococcus sp. HMSC62D11. The sequence continues at coordinate 286,712 of NZ_KV840185.1, forward strand.
CCACGTCCCATGTGATTGCTGAAAGCCATAATGCCTTTAGGTGTTTGTTGTAAGACGGAAGCAGTTTTCCCCTTAATCATAGGTGCCAATGCTTTCTTATCTTTTGCTAATTGTTTTTCCCAATGTTTTAGCCATTGGTCTGCTTTATGTTGCTCGTTAACAAGTTGTGCTAATTTTTTAGTAGTGTCTTTATAAGATGATTGATTCGCATCGAACACATAGGTTGGGGCAATTTTTTTCAATTTCCCATAATTTTTATCGCCTTTTGACGTAATAATTAAATCGGGTTTTACTTTGGCAACTTGCTCTACACTAGTATTATCTATACGTTTAATGCCTTTTGTGGCCTTGTTTAACACTTTATTTTTAGCAACAAATTTTGGTACGGCAATCGGTTTATGGCCAAATTTTACTAAAGCACCTACATATGTGGGATGTAATACAGCGATGCGCTTAGGATTTTTAGGTATTTTAACTTTATTGCCGTCATCCATCGTTACTGTTCGCATGGCTTTCGTATTGCTATGATCTTTAGCGCGCTCATGATTATCATTTGAGTTACAAGCAGCTAAAAATAATATGGTACATAACGTTAATATGATAAATCTTTTCATTTCATCACCCTTTATTTAAAAAAATATGTATTGATAATCGTTATCAATTATAGCATAATTTTAAATATATTTAACTTTTAAATAAATTTAATTATTAGAATTTTAAAGGGGAGTTATCATGAATAAACGTCGACAGGTCTTTCAAATGGATGGCTTTGAAATTACCATTCAATTACCAAAGGATTATGGTAAGCAGAAGGTTAAAAGATATGCTGCACTCATTGTTCATGATGGCGATATGTTATTTAAACGGTGTAATAAAGATATGATTTTTATCGGCATTCTTTCTAAAGAACGTACAAAAGACTTTACACCGTGGCCGGCAAAAGTTGGCACAAGACTTAATCAAGGCCAAGCGTCTAGGTATCTCACTTGGTTAACGACACAATTGTTACCTTATGTGAGAGAACAGTATCGTGTATCATTAAATAATCAGGATATTGGCATTGCTGGTGCATCTTATGGTGGACTTGTGTCACTTTATGCATTGTATACCATGCCGCAACAATTTGGGAAATACATTTTGATTTCCCCTTCAGTATGGTATCCGGAATTCATAGATTTTATGAAGCAACAGCAGGCGATTAATGCGTCAGTACATGTCTACTGGTATGTAGGGATGAAAGAAGGCATTAAGCATACACAGATTGTTAAAGACATGGTTGGTAACAGTTTGTTGGGAAAAGCAATATTAGCGAATGATTTAGCAAACGAGACGTCGACATTTAAATTTCAAACAGCTAAGCGTGGTATTCATCGGCAGCGATACTTTAAAAAGTTTTTCAAACGTGGTTTGAAGGAAGTGTTTTAACATGAGTAAATAGTTAATATCACAGCACTGTAAATTTAGTATCGTTTCTTATTGAGCTTGTCAGACATGGATATTTAACTTGTGCTATTATAATGAGAATAGTAAATAAAGGAGTTAATATATGGAAAGACAACCAATACAACGACATTTAGAAGAGAAACGCGCAGGCTTTCATGAATTGTTTTTTGACTTGATTTTTGTCTATGCGATTCAAAAAATTGCGCATGTTATTTTACACACACATGGCGGTACCATTTCTGCCGATTTGTTTTTTAAATATATTATGATGAGTTTAATCTTATGGATATTATGGTCGCACCAAACATTCTTTACGAACCGTTTTGGTAAGACGTCTAAGACCGATGTGTGCTTCATGATGTTTAATTTGTTTGTGCTGATTTTTCTATCGAATAGTTTATATCCAAGTTTTGAAAAGACATTTTTCCCATTCTTTTTATGTGTCACAATCATGTATGTGAGCATTGGGTTACAATATCTAGTGCAGCTAAGATATACGCGTTATCCTAATGACTACCAAACGTGTAAAGCTTTTGCTATCGTCGCATTTACGGTAGCAGCATTGTCGTGCTTATCACTTATTTTACCGACACATATTCATTATTATAGTGCCTTTTTAGGTGTCTTTGTAGCTGGCACAGGCTTAATTCCATTTAGAAAATATTTATATCAATCACCAGTCAATATGATGCACTTAGTTGAACGTTTTTCATTACTAACGATAATTATTTTTGGAGAAGTGCTTGTCGGTTTAGCATCTACCTTTAGTATTAAACATTTTGACATTATTTATATATTTCAATTTCTAATTTTGGTTAGTCTATTTGGGATTTATTGGCTAGTCACTGAAAACTATATCAATCACCAGCATAAGTCGATAGGATTTTTACTTGTGTATACACATTTGGTGATTAATATTGCATTAGGTATGTTAAATACAGCACTTGTATATAGTAATAGTAACGAGCTGTATCGTTTCTTTGAAATCAACTTATTATATGTAAGTATAGTGCTATTTTTAGCAGGACTATGGTTTAATTCATCATATTTTCACGCACATTTAAAAATAGTAAAACCAATTGTCTATCAAATTATAATTATTATTGTGGCATATATGATGAGTATCGTGTTTATTAATGTAGGACATGTCTTTGTAATTGTTACAGCAATTGCGACGTGTTTAATTTTAGCGATATATTATTTAAAAGTAGCCGAATAGTACGCATACTCAAAAACTGACGAAGTCTTTAAGGGCATTCGTCAGTTTTTTCATTAATAGATACGATTATGGCTTGCGTGAGTGGTTACATAGATAAAGTAATTAGAAAAACAAGGGTAGTTGTATCCTTTTTAAATGGTGTCACAGCATATAACATGATATTTTAAAGAAAAGAGATAAAAAAGGTGGATTTAAACGGTGAGACAAATAAAAGGCTTTGTACTTCTATTATGCTTATGTATGATGTTTAGTCCATTAACTACCTATGCAGCAAAAACGCCCACACAAATCGCTGAAGCGGAAAAGCAACATATCGCTCAGCACTACAATCCTAAAAGTATGATTGTAACTACGCAACAAGGACAAATTCTTTACGACTATCATCAGCATGACAACGTAGATCCAGCATCAATTACCAAGCTAATGACTATTTATTTAGTATTAGACGACATAGATAAAGGTAAAATTAAATTAACTGATGAAGTAAAAGTTTCAGGATGATATGCCAAAATGTCACGCATACCGGGATTAACAACCTTTCCATTGATTAAAGGTAAAACATATACGATTAAGCAATTATTAAAACAAGGTGCATTAGCGTCAAGTAATGCAGCAATGTTGGTGTTGGCAGAACATATTGATGGCAACTCATCTGATTTCACACATCGTATGAATCGTAAGGCGCAAGCATTGCACATGAGACATACGCATTTTAATAATCCTAGTGGTGCAGATAATAGATTAATAAAGCCCTTTGCACCGTCAAAATACAAGCAACAACATTTCTCTAAAACGACTGCGAAAGATATGGCTGTATTAACACAACAATTAGTAAAGCAACATCCTAAAGTGTTGAAGATTACAAGACTGACGTCCGATAAACAACATGGTCATATGCTTAAAAACACTAATTTATCATTACCCGCACAAGCTGATGGTTTAGCGGGTGCTGATGGTTTAAAAACAGGTACCAGCAATCACGGCTATAACTTAGCGTTAACAGCTAAACAAAATAACTTAAGAATTCATTCAGTGCTATTTCAAGTAAAGCCATTTGCTGATGAACGAGCAAAACATGTGCGTCAACAACTTTCTAATATCATGGTTCGACGTGCTTTCAAAAATTATGATTATCGCAAAGTGCTTAGTAAAGGTCAGCATCGTATTCAAGGGAAAATGTATTATGTGAAGAAAGATTTATATGATGTTGTACCTAAAGATCACAAAGGTTATCAGTTCAAAATCAATCACGGTAAATATGTGCATTTAACGTATCAACGTTCATTTTTACCGGGAACACACCCGCCAAAAGTAGAAGTGGTTAAAGTATCCGGGATGAAACGGCCCATAGTCATCAGTCTATGTATAAGTGGTGGACTAATTATAGCGTTTATCTTTACAATTACTATGATCAAAAATAGAAAAAGAATATAAAGTAAAATAAACAAACACAGCAAGTTGGGGTGGGGGCCCCAACAAAGAGAAATGCAACAAGCATTTCCACGAACAACGAAAGTTGGGGTGGGCCCCAACAAAGAGAATTTCGAGAAGAAGTTTACCAGGCAACGCAAGTTGGGTGGCTGAAGTTCTCTCCCTAAGAAGCCAATCATACAAAGTATTATCAATAAAGAAACCAGAGTCTGGGACAACATTATGTTTTAGGCGCTGAATGCTATATTGGCAGTAGTTGACTGGAGTGCAAATACGCTGGATACCAAGCTTTTTCACTCCTAGTCAACTTGGCAGGAGCGGGACTACGAATTCATCATGAATGCTGTTCCGCTCCTTGGTTTTTCTAAAAAGGATGTTCTATTCTCTGTTTCTTTAGCGCTCTTCTAGTTCTGACTCGATGCCTAATAGCTCAAAAGGATTAGTGTTAGCTATTTCAAGCATGACTTGAGCGATATAATGTGAGCTATATTGAACATTGTCATTAATCCAACGTTCAATAACGCCTAAATGCCCATGAATAATAAAGTTTAATGCAATTTCATTTTTAAACGTTAATGAAACATGATTTTTCTCTAATAAAGGTAGGAAAATATTTTCTCGTACCTTTTCAACTAATAGTGAACGGAATCTTGTATTATTCATATTGATAAACAGAACACGAATAAACTCATAATTCATTTCAATGTATTCTAATAACTTATAAAATGATACTTTAAATTCTGAACTGAAAATGGCATCTTCTGAGGATGAATCTCGTTTTACATAATCTAATAACTCTGTAATTGTTTCATCAATGATTGAAACAATAAAGTCATCTTTACTTTGATAATGTAAGTAAAATGTACTGCGGTTGATATGTGATGCTTCAGCAAGTTGTTGTATGGTAATGTCTGAATAGTTTTGAGTGCTTAATAATTGTGTTAAGCCTTTTTTTAAATAGTTATTCGTCCGTTTTTGTCGTTTGTCCATGTTGTTTTCCTCCTTATTCGTCTATCATTTGGAATTTAATCAACACAAATTTTAAAAACGTCTATTATAGTGCAAATCTAGAAATTTTTAATGAGAAATATCAAATGTTTTGTGGTATCTTACATAATAGACAATTTGTCTATTAAAAGATAAACGAAAATACTACAGAAAGCAATGGTTAACACTTAGTTAGATAATGACCTTGCTAAAAAATAAAAAAGGGAGTAAGAGATAATGAAGACAATTTTGAGATTTAAATGGCCGATTTCAATATTAGTAATCATTGTAATTGTGTTGTCACTTATTTTTGCACCAAATTTGTCTCAATTGGCAAAAGAAAAGGGTGAAATTAAGCCTCCTGATAGTACATCGTCACAAAAATATGAACATATGTTGAAAGACGTAGGAGCAAATTCTAATTCCATAGTTGCAGTCATCAAAATGAAAGAACCATTAAGTGAACAAGGCAATGACAAAGTAGAACATTTTATTAAAGAAATTAAAAAGATAGATGGCGTTAATCATGTTATATCACCGTATACCAATAAAGATACCTTCAAAAAAGTTGTCTCAAAAGATAAAAAAACAATAATGATTCCAGTTGAAATGACAACAGGTGATTCTGTCAAAGTGGCTGATAAGATTAATAAAATTGACGATCACCCTGGAAAAGTGTACTTAACTAATAATGATTTAGTTACACATGATATTAATAAAGCGACAGATAAAGGGCTACAGAAAACAGAAATTGTAACAGTTGCTTTAATTCTGATCATTCTATTTGTAGTATTCCGCTCTGTTGTCACACCATTTATTCCATTGTTTATTGTAGGTTTATCTTATTTATTTAGCTCTGCAATTATTGCATTCTTAGTAAAATATTGCGATTTCCCAGTATCAGTATATATTCAGCCATTTTTAGTAGCTTTATTGTTTGGTATTGGTACAGATTATTGTATTTTATTATTGAATCGATACAAAGAAGAGTTGGCCGCGCATGATGATAAGACGAAAGCGGTTTATGAAACATTTGTGAGTGGCGGTAAAACGATACTCATTTGTGGAAGTACAATTTTTGTGAGCTTCTTAGTGATTTTGTTTGCACAATTCGATTTATTCCGCTCTGCGGTGGGTATCGGCGTAGGTGTAGTATGTTTATTAATTATTATGTACACATTACTTCCACTTATCATGGTGTTATTAGGCGAAAAAATATTTTGGCCAAGTAAAAAAGCAACATCGCACAAAGAAAATCGATTTTGGGGTAAACTTGGAAATTTATCTAGTAAACACGCATTCGTTGTCATTTTAGTGATTTTAGCTGTATTTTTACCACTTATTTACTTCACACCAAATAAAATCACATACGATAATACAAATGAAATAAGTAATCATTATGGCTCTGTTAAAGCCTTAGATATTATCAAAGATAAATTTGAATTAGGAGAAGCTTTCCCGGTAACCATTGCCATCAAAGATAATGATAAATTAACAACATCTAAAGGGTTAAGTGATTTAGAAACGTTAACGAAAAGTATAAATAAAATCGATAATGTCAAAGGTGTTAATACGATTACTCGTCCAACAGGCACCCCAATTAAGCAATTATCTGCCACAAATCAATTAAATGAAATTCAACAACAATTGACGAAAGCCAATAAAGGATTAGGACAAGTTAACAATGGTTTAGGTACAATGCAACAAAAGGTTCAGCCATTGACACAAAGTCAAGTTGTACAGCAACAAATGCAACAAGCAAGTCAAAATCCACAGGCTGGTGTTCAAAGTATTACACAGCAAGCAAGTCAATTATCCCAAGGCTTGCAACAAGCACAACAAGGTAATGAACAAGTCATCGATGGTCAAAAAGAAATACAAAGCTATTTGAAAGGTATGTCACAAGACGATAGTGTTAACCGTTCAGGTATGTATATTTCACAAGATATGCTGAATAATAAAGATATGAAACGCTCAATTGACCAATATAGTGCAAACCACGGTAATGTTGTCTTGCTCAATGTAGAATTAAAACAAAATCCTTATTCTAAGTCAGCCTTTAAAACGTTAAATAACATTAAAAATACAGTAGATAATCAGAAAAATGGTACTGTATTTAAAAATAGCAAGATTGAATACGGCGGTGTTACCTCACAAAACGCAGATTTAGACCACACGATTAATACGGATATGACGAAAGTGATTATATTAATGTCTCTAGTTACATTCTTAGTACTTGTCGTCTTTAAACGTTCTATTATTATGCCGTTGTATATGATGTTCTCAATACTCATTACGTATTACGTTTCTATGGGTATCGCCAATATGCTATTTGATTATTCGTTTGGTGAAAAAGGCGTACTTTTAGTAGCACCATTCTTTAGCCTAGTTATATTATTCTCATTAGGTATTGATTATGCAATCTTCTTACTCAACCGCTTTAATGAGGAAGTACGCACACATGATATTCATAATGCATTAATAACTGCGATGAAGAAAATGGGTACGGTTATTGTGACAGCATGCATTATTATCGTTGGTACCATTGCGGCATTGTACACATCAGGAATGCTCACACTGATGCAAATTGCGACAATACTCATTTTGGGGCTACTTATATATAATTTATTCATCTTACCATTGTTTATTCCAGCCGTAGTAAGCACGCTAGGTAAAGGAAATTGGTGGCCATTAAAAGGTCCTAAAAAACAGCAACATAAATAGATGAAATAAAAAAAGATACCTCTTAATTGATATGATGCTTGGTCATGTTGATTAAGGGGTATTTTAATAAGATGAGCTGCTAAATAAACAGTGAATTAAGTTATTTTATTAACGTTATAATGTGATAAGCTGTTAAAATTTACTCTTAAAAAGAAGTAGCCAGGAGGTTATGAGCATGGATAGTAAAGTATTAGTGACAGGTGGTACCGGCTTTTTAGGCATGCGTATTATTTCGGAACTATTGAAACAAGGTTATGACGTACGTACAACTGTGCGTTCTATCAATAAACAAGCAAATATTTTAAATACAATGAAAGCCAATGATATTCCAACAGAACGACTCACATTTGTCGAAGCAGATTTATCTAGTGATGAACATTGGGATGATGCGATGCAAGGCTGTCAATATGTGCTAAGTGTCGCTTCGCCTGTCTTTTTTGAAATTCCTGACGATGAGTCAGAAGTAATACGTCCTGCAATCGAAGGTGTGCAACGTATTTTACGTGCTGCTGATCATGCAGGTGTTCAACGTGTTGTGATGACATCAAATTTTGGTGCGGTTGGTTTTAGTAATAAGGATAAATCAAGTATAACGACGGAACGTAATTGGACAGATGCACATGAACCGGGCTTATCAGCTTATGAAAAATCTAAATTATTGGCTGAAAAAGCTGCATGGAATTATGTTGAAAATGCGACGCGTAAAATAGAATTTGCAACAATCAATCCAGTAGCAATGATGGGCCCATCTTTAGATGCACATATTTCTGGTAGTTTTGATTTAGTCAAAAATTTAGTTAATGGTTCAATGAAACGCATACCAAATATTGCATTAAATATTGTTGATGTGAGAGATGTCGCCGATTTGCATATTCGTGCAATGACGCATAATGAAGCAGACGGTAAACGCTTTATTGCCACTGCAGACGGTCAGATTACTATGCCGGAAATCGCAGCGCTTATTAAGAAAGAACGCCCAAATCTAGCACAGAAAGTATCAACAAAACGCGTGCCTAATTTTATATTATCGTTAGGTGCAAAAGTGAATAAGCAAGCGAAAGAGGGCAAATTGTTACTTGATATTAATCGTAATGTTAGTAATGAACAAGCTAGGAAATATCTTGGTTGGACACCAATAGCGACACAAGAAGAAGCGATTTTAGCAGCACTTGACAGCATCGTACAATATGATTTGTTAAATAATTAATGATTCATACAACGCTGTAATATAAATTCAAAGATAATGGCACAAAGATGATTTGAAATTAAAGGCGTCTTTGTGCCTTTTTATATTTAATGATTTGTATTGTATGGTTTCACTTTCCCAGTGTGCTGTCTCAGTCTAAACAAATATATTGGTAGTAGTTGTCTAGATTGAAAATACATTTATCCCTAGCTTTTTTCAATCCTAGTCAACCTTGCTGGAAGCGGGTCTACGAATTCAAAATGAGTGCTATCACGCTCCCATTTGCTTCATATCTAATTTATAAAATTTCTTAAAATGTGTTTTGTTCGATGTTCAGCGGGAAACGTCTATTAACACATAAAAAGGAGTGGAACAACATGAAAAAAGAGAAAACAATCGCATTGATTACAGCATCGGCACTATTTTTAGGTGCTTGTAGTCAATCAGATAACCATACCACGACATCGAACCATCAAAAAGATAGTCATCAGGGGACAATTGCATTAAAAGAAGTTAAAACGAAACCTGAAGACGCGATTAAAAAAGCTCAGAACAGTTATAAAAATCAGCAAGTGACCGAAATCTCTTTTGAAAAATCAAATGGAGAATGGGTTTATAAAGTCGAACAGCAAAACCCTCAGAACCATAATGAATCTGAGGTTATAGTTAACGATAAAAGCCAACGTGTCGAGCATAAAAAATCAGAAAAAGGTGATCAAGATCATTCAGATGACCAAGACACGTTTAAATATAGCGAAGTGAAAAGCTATAAATCAGCTATTAAAGCAGCACAACGAGCATTTGATGGTGAGATTAAAGAATGGTCACTCAGTAAAGATGATGGTAAGTTAGTCTATGATATCACGTTACAAAAAGGTAAAGAACAACGTGATATCACAGTAGATGCGCAAACAGGTAAAGTAATAGACAACCAACAAGACGATTAAAAGTTGGCAATCAAAAATAGAAGTTAAAGCTGACATAAGAAACGCGGAGCAAAAGTCAAATTTGATAATTGCTTCGCGTTTCATGCTTGATTATATGAATGATTGATAGTTCAAAACTATAATTTATACATTGCACAATACAACTGTTGCATAACACAACTAAATGAACATTAAACTGTTTTACAAACTAATACAGGTTTACGATTTAGACAAATATTTGATGAAAATTAGTCATAAATAATGTGAAAAAAATCACAATAACCATGCTACAATGCTCTTGAAAACACTTACAATAGAAATGGAGGGCAACTGTATGAAAGAAACATATAAACATACTGATGCTTGGCAAGGTTTTAAAAATGGTCGTTGGAACAAACATGTAGATGTAAGAGAATTTATTCAATTGAATTACAATTTATATGAAGGAGACGATGCGTTTCTAACAGGACCTACAGAAGCAACCCAAACATTATGGCAACAAGTGATGCAACTGTCTAAAGAAGAACGTGAACGCGGTGGCATGTGGGATATGGACACTAAAGTTGCTTCAACAATAACTTCTCATGATGCAGGCTATCTTGATAAAGATTTAGAAACTATAGTGGGTGTACAAACGGACAAACCGTTTAAACGCTCTATGCAACCATTTGGTGGTATTCGTATGGCTAAAGCAGCTTGTGAAGCTTATGGTTATGAATTAGATGCCGATACAGAAAAAATATTTACAGAATATCGTAAAACCCATAACCAAGGTGTTTTTGATGCGTATTCTAAAGAAATGCTTGCTTGTCGTAAAGCAGGTGTCATTACAGGATTACCAGACGCTTACGGACGTGGACGTATTATCGGTGACTACCGTCGTGTTGCACTCTACGGTGTAGACTTCTTGATGGAACAAAAACTACATGATTTCCATACGATGTCTACAGAAATGTCAGAAGATGTTATCCGCTTGCGCGAAGAATTATCAGAACAATATCGTGCATTAAAAGAGTTAAAAGAATTAGGTCAAACGTATGGCTTTGATTTAAGTCGTCCAGCTGAAAACTTTAAAGAAGCGGTGCAATGGTTATACCTTGCTTATCTTGCAGCAATTAAAGAACAAAATGGTGCAGCAATGAGTTTAGGTAGAACATCAACGTTCTTAGATATTTATGCTGAACGTGATTTAAATAATGGAACAATCACAGAAAGTGAAGTTCAAGAAATTATCGATCATTTCATCATGAAATTACGTATCGTAAAATTCGCACGTACACCAGATTACAATGAACTATTTTCAGGTGACCCAACTTGGGTAACTGAATCAATCGGTGGTGTAGGTATTGACGGACGTCCGCTCGTAACGAAAAACTCATTCCGTTTCTTACATTCATTAGATAACCTTGGACCAGCGCCAGAACCAAACTTAACTGTGCTATGGTCTGTACGCTTACCTGATAATTTCAAAACGTATTGTGCTAAAATGAGTATCAAAACAAGTTCAATTCAATATGAAAATGATGATTTAATGCGTGAAAGCTATGGTGATGATTACGGTATTGCATGTTGTGTATCTGCCATGAAGATTGGTAAACAAATGCAATTCTTCGGCGCGCGTGCTAACTTAGCAAAAACATTATTATATGCGATTAATGGTGGTAAAGATGAAAAATCTGGCAATCAAGTAGGACCGGAATATAAAGGTATTGATACAGAAATATTAGATTACGATGAAGTATATGATAAGTTTGATAAAATGATGGACTGGCTTGCAGGTGTCTATATTAATTCATTAAATATCATCCATTACATGCATGATAAGTACAGTTATGAACGTATTGAAATGGCTTTACATGACACGAACATTATTCGTACGATGGCAACAGGTATTGCAGGATTATCTGTCGCAGCTGATTCACTTTCAGCAATTAAATATGCCCAAGTGAAACCAATTCGTAATGAAGATGGTTTAGTGGTTGATTTCGATATTACAGGCGATTTCCCTAAATATGGTAATAATGATAGTCGCGTTGATGATATTGCTGTCGAACTCGTTGAGCGCTTTATGACTAAGCTACGTAGTCATAAAACATATCGTGATTCTGAACATACGATGAGTGTCTTAACAATCACTTCAAACGTTGTTTACGGTAAAAAGACTGGTAACACACCAGATGGTCGTAAGGCAGGAGAACCATTTGCACCAGGTGCTAACCCAATGCACGGACGCGATCAAAAAGGTGCATTATCATCATTAAGTTCGGTTGCTAAAATTCCATATGATTGCTGTAAAGACGGTATTTCTAATACCTTCAGTATTGTGCCAAAATCACTTGGAAAAGAAGATGACGATCAAAATAGAAACTTGACAAGTATGCTAGATGGTTATGCTATGCAACATGGACACCATTTAAATATTAACGTATTTAACAGAGAAACATTAATGGATGCAATGGAACATCCTGAAGAATATCCACAATTGACGATTCGTGTATCTGGATACGCGGTAAACTTTATTAAATTAACACGTGAACAGCAGTTAGATGTTATTTCTCGTACATTCCATGAACAAATGTAATAGAAGTAGGGTGGGAGTCAAATGATTAAAGGACACATACATTCCGTTGAAAGTATGGGCACTGTCGACGGACCTGGATTAAGATATATATTGTTCACGCAAGGTTGCTTATTACGCTGTTTATATTGCCATAATCCTGATACGTGGAAGATTAATGAGCCATCAAGAGAAGTGACTGTTGATGAAATGGTTAACGAAATATTACCATATCAGCCATACTTTGATGCCTCAGGTGGTGGTGTGACCGTAAGTGGTGGAGAACCATTACTTCAAATGCCATTTTTAGAAGCGCTATTTAAATCTTTAAAAGCATATGGTATTCATACATGTATTGATACATCAGCAGGTTGTGCCAATGATACCATTGCTTTCAATCGTCATTTTGACACACTACAGCAGTATACGGATTTAATCTTATTAGATATCAAACATATTGATAATGATAAGCATATGGCTTTAACAGGAAGACCCAATACCCATATATTGAAATTCGCTCAAAAATTATCAGAAATGAAACAACCCGTGTGGATTCGTCATGTACTTGTTCCAGGTTACTCAGACGATAAAGAAGACTTGATACGACTAGGAGAATTTATTAATTCGCTAGATAATGTAGAAAAGTTTGAAATCTTACCTTATCATCAGCTCGGTGTTCATAAATGGAAGACGTTAGGCGTACATTACCAATTAGAAGATGTTGACCCCCCTGATGAGGAAGCGGTAATGGCAGCATATCGGTATGTGAACTTTAAAGGTAAAATCCCAGTACAATTATAATGAATGATGACCTCTCTATATTGCCAATATTTGGTAATGTAGAGAGGTTTAATTTTATGTAAAATACATATAGACCTCTATCTATATAGATGTTAATCTATATATGGATAAAGGAGGATAGCCATGTCATATCAATCGTTAGCAGTAAAATTAAAGGTATGTGCAGATGCGACACGCTTAGAAATCTTAGACTTACTATCATGTGATGAGTTGTGTGCAGACAATATTTTAAAATACTTTAATATTTCGCAACCAACACTGAGCCACCATATGAAAGTGCTAGTTGCACATCATTTTGTAGAAGTACGTAAAGAAGGTAATAAGCGAATGTATCGCTTAAATCAAGAACATTATCAACAGTTAATACAGCAGCTAAATCAGATTCACCAATCTAATCCGATGTGTATTTGTAATGATCTTGAGCGAGGTGGAAGTCAATGATAACTATGCTAGCGATCCTTATATTTATAGTGACGATTATTTTTATTATTTGGCAGCCAAAGGGCTTAGATATTGGTATCACTGCATTGATGGGTGCCATCATTGCTTTATTAACAGGTGTGGTCAGCATTGGAGATGTTGTTAAAGTTACTGATATTGTATGGAATGCGACGTTAACTTTTGTCGCATTGATTATCATCTCGTTAATTTTAGATGAAATTGGTTTTTTTGAATGGGCAGCATTACATATGGTACGTGCTTCTAATGGTAAAGGGGTAAAGATGTTTATCTATATTTTGCTTTTAGGTGCAATCGTTGCAGCTTGCTTTGCTAATGACGGTGCAGCCCTCATTTTAACGCCTATTGTCTTAGCTATGGTACGTCATCTTGGCTTTAAAGAAAAAGTCATTTTCCCATTTATTATTGCATGTGGTTTTATTGCAGATACGACATCATTGCCTTTTACCGTCAGCAATTTAGTGAACATCGTTTCAGCTGATTTTTTTAGTTTGAGTTTTATGGGTTACGCAATTAGAATGCTAATACCGAATTTCTTTTCCCTTTTTGCAAGTATCATTGTGTTGTGGCTTTATTTTAGAAAAACAATTCCTAAACATTTTGATCATTCACAATTAAAAGAACCTACAGCAGTGATTAAAGATTATCGATTATTTCGTTGGTCATGGATTGTACTCAGTGTGCTATTTATAGGTTATATACTAAGTGAATTTCTACCTATACCGATATCATTTATTGCTGGAACGATTGCACTTGTTTTCTTAGCATTAGCACTGCAATCGCATGTTGTTAATACAACAAAGGTGGTCAAAGGTGCACCATGGAATATTGTTATCTTTTCCATAGGAATGTATTTGGTTGTTTTTGGTTTGAAAAATGTAGGCATTACAACATTATTATCACATGTATTAGTGACGATAGCACATCATGGCCTCTTTACAAGCATTATGGGTATGGGCTTTATGTCAGCAATATTATCTTCTGTGATGAATAATATGCCTACCGTGATGATTGATGCGATAGCTATCGACCAAGCAGCTGTAGTAGGAATAGTTAAAGAAGGCATGATTTACGCTAATGTGATTGGTTCTGACTTAGGACCTAAAATGACGCCTATTGGTTCCCTTGCCACATTGTTATGGCTTCATGTCTTAAGCCAAAAAGGGATGAAAATTTCTTGGTGGACGTATATTAAGACAGGGGTTGTGATTACATTACCTGTCCTCTTTATCACATTAATAGGTTTATACATCACTTTGAAGTGGCTATAATCTCAAAAATGATGTCATCTCTGTATAATTCGTTTATCGTGTTGGAATGCTTGTATATGATTGTCAAACACGATAGGATAATAAATTTGATTCAAGAAAATGATGTTAAGCTTACGTTATAAAGACAGAAACAAATAAGGAGACAAAGGTATGATGGACTTAGCTATTAAAGGGAAATCTCTCACTAAAGTTATCAATGGACAAGTGATTTTTAGTGATATGACGATTGAATTTCCTAATCAGAGCATTATCCAAATCGTTGGGGCTAATGGTTCGGGTAAAAGTGTTACTTTAAAGATGTTAGCACAAATATATAAACCAACAGTGGGAAATGTAACTATTAATGGGCAAGTGAGTTATGCACCTGATCATTTACCTAAATCCATAACATTAACGGTACAACAATATCTATTATTTGTTGAACAACTTTATGAAGTGCAACATAGCTGTTTCGCTTTAGATGATTTAATTCAACGTTTCCATATTGAGGCATTTTTATCACAACCGATTAAACAATGTTCAAAAGGGACGCAACAAAAATTAAACCTAATACAATGCTTATTAAAACAAGCAGACATTTATATTTTGGATGAACCTTTTTCAGGATTAGATAAACAATCTGTTTCAGTGCTAACATCTATATTGAAGTATTTGAAACAATATGCAACAGTAATATTAACCTCACATGATGAAGCGCAGCATTACGGATTAGTCACACACCAATTTAAATTAAGTACACAGCGTCTCATGAAACTAACGGAACAGGCTCAAGTAAGTTATAAAATAATTGAAACACAATTTGTTAGCCAAATAGACTTAAATGAATTAGTAAGAGAGTTTGATATGGAAATCATTGAACAGCACTCAACGTGTACTTTAATAAAAGTTAATCAACAACAATGTAATCATCTTCTAAAAATATTAATAGATAAACAATATGATATAACAACAGTGAAGGAGTGGACATAATGGGCGGTCTTGTCATCTATCAATATAAGAAATTTATTACAGCATATCAATACATTGCCCCTTGTATGTTCTTTCTAACTGCGCTTATCATGCTTTATTTTTATTCAGGACAGCCTATTCTCTCAAGCTTTGCTAGCAGTGCTATTATTTTATTGTTCATCATGACATGGTTAACTACAATAATTTTAAATTTAGAAAATATCGAAGAACAACAATTGTTGTTTGTCCAATTGAATGGGAAAAGGAAATACATTTTGGGTAAATTGGTATTTAGCTGTCTTGTGTCTATACCTTTCATATTATTTGCTGTGGCATATCCAATTGTGACGATGAGGTTTGAGCAACATCTTTCAGTTTCTAATATTCTTTTAGGAATATACATTCACATAGCATTAGCGCTATTAGGAATTGTTTTTACATTATTGTTAAAAGTTATTCAAGGTTTATCTCAAAAGTATCGCTGGTTAGTACTGGTGTTGATATATTTAATTTCAATTTTGAAGATACCTCTGATACAAAATTTTTCAATATTAAAATTTATCTTATGGGTCTTTCCACCCGTGAGTGAGTTATTATCCGTTTATAACAAAGATGTATCTCAATTATTGAATATGCCCTTTGCCATTCTGAATGTTTGGTTTGCTTTATATATTTGCGTGCTAATTACTTTAATCTTTGTGTTTGTAAGTCGCACAGAATACCGTTAATAATAGATATCCAGATTAGAGAGCGGGTTATATTCATTGATTGTGCGTAACATGTCAACTTGTGGGAAATAGTGACCACCAATTTTCATGATGATGAATAAACCCAACGCCACCATTGCGAGACAGAAAAGTGTTGAAATGATATTTTTCAATATTGTCATAGTACTTCACCTCAAATGATTTATTATAATTTGATTATATAAATGGTTATATGTATGAGCCTTTATCTAATCTTTCAAAATATTAGTTTCAGCTTACAAGTTTGAAAGATATGTTAAAATGAGCTGGTTTTTATGCGTATTTATTGTAATTTTACTTCTTAAGGCTAAACTAGTAAGTGAGAGATAGATTAATAATCTTAAGGAGTTGTTTATTATGTCAAAAACAGCAGTAGTTACAGGTTCAGCAGGTGGATTAGGTAAAGGCATTGCAGAACGCTTAGCGAATGATGGTTTTAACGTAGTTATCCAAGATATTAATGGAGATGTTTTATTAAAAACAGAAGAAGAATTCAAAGGTAAAGGCTATAACGTTGTTGCTTTTAGAAGTGATGTATCAGTGAAAAAAGAACAACAAGAATTGGTTAGATTTGCAGTAGCTGAATTTGGTCAATTAGATGTGTTCGTAAACAATGCTGGTGTTGATGCAGTAAGTCCATTTTTAGAAGTTGATGAAGCGCAACTTCAACGTGTGTTTAATATTAATGTTTTTGGTATGGTTTATGGCACACAAGCAGCAGCAGAACAATTTAAAAAACAACATACTAAAGGTAAAATCATCAATGCCTGCAGCATTGCCGGACATGAATCTTATGAAATGTTAAGCACATATTCAGCTTCAAAACACGCGGTGCGTTCATTTACACAAGCAGCAGCAAAAGAGTTAGCGCAAGATCATATTACAGTGAACGCTTATTGTCCAGGTGTTGCTAAAACAGAAATGTGGGATCGTATCGATGCTGAAATGGTACGCTATAACGACGAGTTACAACCAGGTGAAGCTTTTGCTGAATTTTCAGCTGCAATTAAATTAGGACGTTATCAAGAACCACGAGATGTGGCTAATCTAGTATCATTCTTAGCATCAGATGATTCAGACTATATTACAGGTCAAGCTATTCTTACAGATGGTGGATTAGTATATAGATAAATTATAAGTTACAAAGTGAAGCGGATAACTGTAGGATTTAGTAGGGTTTTATCAGTTGAAAATAAAAATAACTAAAACTTATAATTATTTATTTTAGTAAAAAGCTTTACTTATCATGAAATATACGTTATAGTTAGTCTATCGTAATAAAAGTTCGTGAAATTGTAGTGTGTTTATCTAGAATACTCTCTTTTTTATACATGATTTTGTTACAAATATTAGTGCAAAAGCACACGGAGGTATTCTATATGAATAACGGTACAGTAAAATGGTTTAACGCAGAAAAAGGTTTTGGTTTCATCGAAAGAGAAGACGGAAATGACGTATTCGTACATTTCAGTGGTATCGCTGGTGAAGGTTACAAAACTTTAGAAGAAGGTCAAAAAGTTGAATTCGACATTACTGAAGGTCAACGTGGCGACCAAGCTACTAACGTTGTAGTAATGTAACTAACCATTATAGAAAGAGCCTAGAACATTCAATGTTCTAGGCTTTTTTATGTTTTTATGAGTCAAATCGAATCATACTTGCTGCACCATGGCTAACAATTTGATAAAAGTGATATTCAAGTTGTGCTTTATCTATAGGATGCGGATCTTGAATCCAATGTTTGACTAAAGAAATTCCTGCACCTGAAACATAGCTCATATAATAAGAAAATGGCATGCCTTCAATCGTATCATCTTCATTTTTATATTGACTTAAATGATTATAAATAAGGTTATAAAGTTTTTCTTGAATCATTGATGCTTTACCAATTTTAAATAAGATGCTAAATACATCTCTATGATTATCAATGTGCTCGATTAAATAGGTGATGATGTTTTTAAGCATGATGTTGTGTTGTTGTTGATGTTGTTCAGCAATAAAATATTGTAAATCTTGTATGAGTTTATTCTCAATTTCTTCTAATAAATCATATTTATCTACGTAATAACTATAAAACGTACTACGATTAATATCAGCAGTTTCAGTTAATTGTTGTATAGTTAGCTTATCAAACGACGTTTCTGTTAGTAATTGTAAAAAGGCATGGTGTATCGCTTGTTTAGATTTTCTAATTCTACGATCTTGTGCCACATACTCCCTCCTCATTCCAGTCTAATTATAAACAGTTTTGACTCCTATGTTGATTTTCAAACAAATTGCGATGGTCTGCTTGTTGTTAAAAATGATACAGTGGTTAGAATGAAATTGTAATTAAAATGCAGAAACATGAAAGGGATGACAAACGATAGAAAAAGATATGTTAGGTAATCCACAATTAACAGTTACGCCATTAGAACAGATTAAAGAAGGAACTAATCATATAGTCGTTGATAGTGTTCAATATGGAAATCAAGAAATGATAATGGAAAAAGATAGACCAGTGACAATGGAAGATGGTACACAATTATATGTGAATATATTTAGACCAAATAAAGAAGGGCAATTTCCTGTTGTTATATCTGCAGATACCTATGGAAAAGATAATAAACCTAAAATCACAAATATGGGACCTATGTGGCCAACAATAGGTACAATTCTAACGTCAAGCTTTACACCTGAAGAATCACCGGATCCAGGCTTTTGGGTACCTAATGATTATGTTGTTGTAAAAGTAGCTTTAAGAGGTAGTGCTAAATCAGTTGGTGCACTTTATCCTTGGGGATTATCAGAAGCTAAAGATTATGCTCAAGTCATCGATTGGGCTGGCAAACAACGATGGAGCAATGGCAATGTAGGGACGAATGGCGTATCTTATTTAGCGGTGACGCAATGGTGGGTTGCTTCTCTAAATCCAACGCATTTAAAAGCTATGATACCGTGGGAAGGATTGAACGATATGTATAGAGAAATCGCCTTTCATGGTGGTATTCCAGATACAGGATTTTACCGTTTTTGGTATCAAGGTTTAGTGCAAAGATGGCCAGACATGGATATTGAAGATTTAATTGCTGCACAGCAAAATCATCCGTTGTTTGATGAATACTGGCAAGCTAAACAAGCGCCATTAGCTCACATTCAAATACCTATGTTTGTCTGTGCGAGTTGGTCTACACAAGGCCTCCATAATCGTGGCACATTTGAAGGATTTAAACAAGCATCATCACAGCATAAATGGTTGAAAATTCATGGACGTAAAGAATGGGAAACATATTATGCACGTGAATCACTAGAACAACAAAAATCGTTCTTTGATTACTACCTTAAAGGTATTGATAATGATTGGCCTGAAACACCACGTGTAAGTTATGAAGTACGTGATAAATTTTATCAGGGTTATCACAACACAGCGACAGCATATCCATTACCACAGATGAGTGAAAAGCCGTTATATTTAAATGCACAAGATATGTCATTACAAGCGCAGTTACCAGAAGAAACAGTTTCAGTAAGCTATTTAAGTGATGATTCACTTGATGATGAAGTGAGATTTAGTAAACGTTTTACTCACAATACTGAAATAACTGGAAATATGAAACTCAAGTTATGGGTAGCAACAGAAGAAGCAGATGATATGGACTTGTTCATTGGCATAAAGAAAATCAATCGTCAAGGAGAAGAGGTACATTTTCCTGATTTTAATCATATTGAAAATGGACAAGTGGCAACTGGATGGTTACGTGTATCACATCGAGAATTAGATATTGAAAAATCAACAGCACTACAACCTTGGTATCACCATATGAAAGAACATAAACTTGCACCTCAAGAAATTGTTGCTGTTGAAGTAGAAATTTTGCCATCTAGTACGCTATTTAAAAGCGGAGAACAATTACAAGTTGTGATAAAGGGTAGTGAAGTCGTTAAAGGCACAAGCACACCAGTACCAGGAATGAAGACACGCTATGAACATCAAGATACAGTCAATCATGGTTTAAATCACATATATACAGGTGGCAAGTATGACTCGCATCTATTAATTCCATATCAATTATTAGAAGATTAAGGGATAAACATAAAATAAAAAAAGGGCGGGACAGCATTCATAACGAATTCGTAGTCCCGCCCCGGAAAGGTTGACTAGGATTGAAACAAGCTTGGTATCAGTGTGTTTTCAATCCAGTCAACTACTGCCAATATATAGTTCATAGCCTAATACATAATTTTGGCCTAAACTTTTTTTTCTAGGAATGATGTCTCGCATGTTTTTTCTTGCCGACACGTAATTGCCAATAGGTAAACATACGTAATAGATATTCCATTGGTCCATACCGCCAATGACGTTGATACCAAGAAGCAACTAGCACTTGAAGAACATAAAGAATAATAAAGATACCAAACATCATTGTTACATGGTCGCTGCCGAATTGTCCTAAGCCATAGCCATAAAAAATCATAGTGCCAATCACACTTTGTATTAAGTAAAAGGTCAGTGACATTTTACCAATATGTTCTAAACCTCGGAATGTAAAATGTTGTGGTAATTTTTGATACATATATTTAAATAAACTCATATAACCAAATGCGAGTATGATACCGAACACTTCCGTGAAATTTTCAGCAATTGTTGGATGTTGAACCCAGAGTACTGCTGATTTGCCGATAAGTGCTAGGGGTATAATCCATATCCATAATTTAGAGGACCACCAATCAAGCGCATCTTTTTCGAACCAACCACTTTTAGATAAATAGACACCTAATGTAAATAATGGCACTTCCATTAAAGGAATAAGAATAAAAATGAGTAGGAAAAAGATTGACCCTAGTTGATCTTCGAATAAAGCAAATTTTGGATCTTCAACTGTTTCATCAACATGACGAATATCTGAATAACTACCTTCACTGTAAATCTTTGTAATCTTTGATACATAATTTGCTGTGTCATGTTTGCTAGGTGTTGTTTGCATACCATTATCACCGGAAAATGGCATGACAATAAATAGTACGAGCAATAATCCAAAAATAATGAGCGTAAAGTATTTAAAAGCACGTTTCCCCATATGAATGAAAGGAATGACAAATAGCATAGAGAAGCCATAACCAAATAATATATCTCCACCCCATATGTAAGATGCATGTAAACCTCCAATAATCATCAGGAAAAAAGCACGACGAAAGAGTTTTAGTTTCGGACGTTTAACACCTTTTCGTTTCATGGATTGGTATAATTTATCCATAGAAAAGCCAAAAAGCATAGCAAAGATAGGCATAAAACTACCTACAAAAAGAATATTAATAATATTAAAAACACCATGGTTGAATGGACTTAAATGAAAATAATCAATATATAATTGGCCAGTTAAATCAAATTGAAATATAAGTAAATTAGCTATAAAAATCCCTAATAAGCTAAATCCTCTTAGTGCATCTGCAACTTTAATTCGTTTCAATATTATTCACCTCTCCCATACCATAACGTACACACATAAAAATAAAACTAAATGCAGCTTAATTCTTCCTTAAATATTAAAGGTACCAATTTGTTATATAGTGGTTAATGCATATCTTTTAAGGGAATAGGTGAATTATTAACTAAATGTAATTAATTCTTTTATAAATTTACGTTATTCAACATAAAGGAGGATGTGAAGATGAACAGTATCAAAGTGAGCAAGAAGCTATGTCGTATTGCTTTACCTTTAATCGGTGGCCAAATTATTGGCAAAATCACCGTAAAAAATGCACGTCGGGATTATAGTAAAAATGTTAAACCACCATTATCACCACCGGGTTATGTTTTTCCGATTGTCTGGCCAACACTTTACTTAAGTATGGGTATTGCTCATGACATCATTTCACAACAAAAACAGCATCAAGCAGCACAAGCCACGTATTATTTGCAGTTAGGTTTAAATTACTTATGGTCATTACTTTATTTTAAATATAAATTACGTGGTGCAGCCCTCATTGACAGTTATATTTTATTTAGTGCAGTTGTTGCGACCGCCGTCCAATTCTATCAAAAACATCGAATTGCGGGTTATTTATTAATTCCTTATATTTGTTGGTCAGCGTTTGCTTCATACTTGGCGACAGGTAATTGGTTACTCAATAAAGATAATCCAGATTATACGGCAGGACACCATGCGTAAAAAATCCGTTATTTGGCTCATCATAGGCAGTGGTATTTATTGGTTTGTGCTTCAGATGTTGGTTGCCGTGTGGGGAACACGTTTAAGTACTACATTTTTAATGAAGTGTGATTTCTGTTTTAAGTCATTCGCATTCGAACGTGAAGGAGATTTTTGGAATGATGTCTTTCAAGTCAAACGCTGGAAAGATCATTTGCCAAAGGGACATCGTTTAAATCCGGCAATTTATAATAAATCGACTCTAATGGCGCAACCGTCAGCGCAAGATATATATGATTTTATTATAGAAACACGGCGTGCAGAATTTGTTCATGGAATAGCGATGTTACCAATGTTTGTATTTCTTGCTGCGCCGAAATATATAAAAATACCACATATGACATATGCTTTATTAGCAAATTTACCATGTATGATTGTGCAACGTTATAATCGCCCTAAGCTCGAGCGTTATTATCATAAATTGAAAAACAGATAGGAAGTGAGTGTATGCCAATTAAAAAAGTAGTTGTGATTGGTGGCGGTCTTGGCGGTATTTCCGCTGCGATTCGGATGGCACAGAGTGGCTACCGTGTCGATTTATATGAACAAAATGACCATATCGGCGGAAAGGTTAATCGTCTAACTACCTCTCAATTTGGTTTTGATTTAGGACCATCTATTCTTACTATGCCTTATATTTTTGAACAGCTTTTTCAACACAGTGGTAAAGAAATGAGAGATTACGTAGATATAGAGCGATTGCCATTGCAATGGCGTAGTTTCTTTCCATCTGGGGAAACGATAGATTTATATGATAATGTTGCTGATACTATTGATAATAATTCAACTCTGACAGCACAAGATCGACAAGAATTAATGTCATTTTATGATTACGCAGAACGCATTCATCGTTTTACGGAACAAGGCTATTTCCGCTTAGGTTTAGATACCTTACCAGAAATTTTGACTTACCACGGGCCGTTTAAAGCATTGCGTGGCTTTGATTATTTTTCTACTATGCAACAAGCTATTAATAGACGTGTATCAAATCCACAATTGAGAGATATGTTAGGGTACTTTATTAAATATGTTGGCTCATCTTCATATGACGCACCAGCCGTGTTATCAATGCTTTATCATATGCAACAAGAACAAGGCTTGTGGTATGTCAAAGGAGGAATGCATCATCTGGCTCAAGCACTTGAAACGTTAGCGCGTGAAGAAGGCGTTCATATTCATACTGGTGTAGGTGTAGAAAACATTCAAACGTCATTTGACAAAGTTGTAGGTGTGAGACTAACAACTGGAGAAAGCGTCGAAGCGGACTATCTCATTTCAAATATGGAAGTTATTCCGACATATCGTGAATTACTGCATTTTAGTGATAAAAAGATTGAACGTTTAGAAAAGATTTATGAACCTGCAAGTTCAGGTCTTGTACTACATTTAGGTATTGATAAGTACTTTCCACAGCTTGCACATCATAACTTTTTCTTCACAGCAGATTCAAAGCGTAATTATCGTGAAGTCTTTCACGACAAAATATTACCGTATGATCCAACAATTTATTTAGTGAATGCGAATAAAACCGATCCAACTCAGGCACCTCAAGGTTATGAGAGCATTAAAGTTTTACCGCATATTCCATATATTCAAAATCAACCTTTCTCTCAGGAAGATTATCTGCAATTAAAAGAACGTGTTTTGGATAAGTTAGAAGCTATGGGATTAGATGATTTAAGAGCGCACATTGTGTTTGAGGATATGTGGACGCCTGAAGATATAGAACATCATTATCGTTCTAATCGTGGTGCTATTTATGGCGTTGTGGCAGATAAAAAGAAAAATAAGGGCTTCAAGTTTCCAAAGCAATGTGCTTATTTTAATAATCTATTTTTTGTTGGTGGTTCTGTAAATCCGGGTGGGGGCATGCCTATGGTTACTTTAAGCGGGCAACAAGTAGCGGATAAAATTAATGCTATCGAACACGGTGAAAGGAGAGACTAAAGTGAAATGGATTAGTTCATTAACTATGCTATTTACGTTCTTTTCTATCATTAGTGGTAAAGTCATGTATGGTCGACGCCATCCATTGACACATAGTAAGATTCATTCATCAAAACAATTGGAATTATCCGTTATTGTTCCAGCGCGTGACGAAGCGCAACGCTTACCACGCTTATTAAAGTCATTAGCACAACAAACCGTTTCTGTAGAAATGATTGTGATGGATGATGGATCCACAGATCAAACTGCTGAAATCGCACGCGCAGCTGGAGCTTCTGTCTATTCAGTTCAAGCTGATAAACCGTCATTATGGCAAGGTAAGTCATTGGCTTGTTATCAAGGTGCGACCTACGCATCAACTCCACTATTGTTGTTTGTTGATGCCGATGTGACATTAACATCCCCTAGAGCAATTCAAGCACTCATCGATACTTACTACCAACAAGATTACCGAGGTTTGTTAAGTGTCCAACCTTATCATTCTACTATACGACCTTATGAAAGTTTATCGGCGCTATTTAATACATTGACAGTAGTTGGTACGAATCAATTTTCATTAATAGACGGACAGCAGACTACGCGCATGGCCTTTGGGCCTGTTGTCTTGACTAATTCAACTGATTATAAGTCCACACAAGGACATCAACAAGCTAAACATCATATTATTGAAGGGTTCGCATTAGGTCAAGCATATTCACAACAAGGCTTACCAGTAAATTTATATGAAGGACAGCAAGATATTCAATTCCGAATGTATGAAGATGGCATTCAGTCACTCGTTCATGGATGGGTTAAACATTTTTCTGTTGGTGCTACTGCAACTTCGCCAAAGGTTATGACAAGTATTGTTATATGGTTAATGGGATCGATTATTACAGCATCAGGCTTAATACTTAGTTTGTTAGTAAAGCCGATATCTAAAGTTAACATGGGGATATTATATATTCTTTATACAATGCAATTTATACGCATACATCGACGAGTAGGTCATTTTTCACGTTGGATGTTATGTTTGCACCCTATCTTATTTATCTTTTTTAGTGGTGTGTTTTTATCATCATGGATACAGTCTTACTGTAAGCGAAGCGTTATATGGAAAGGCCGAACGTATCATTTGTGATGTTATAAATATTTAATACAAGGAGGGTGCACGAGATGACACTAGATGACCATTTTCAGTACTGCCATCAACTGATGAAGCATCATTCTAAAAGTTTCTCCTATGCCTTTGATTATTTACCAGATAGAGAAAGACGTGCAGTATGGGCGATTTATGCTGTATGCCGTGTGATTGATGATAGTATCGATGTTCATCATGATCCACAATATTTGCAGTACATACGACAAGATATTATGGCCATTGAACAACAACAGTTGCATCCTGAATTTCAAAGCGATGCGCGAATCATGCACGCATTTTCAAATGTCGCACATACATTTAAAATGGAATACCCAGCATTTTACAAGCTTATTGATACAGTACGCAAAGATCAATATTTTGAGCAATTTGATACCGATGAAGCTATGTTAGATTACTGTTATGGGGTTGCGGGAACTGTTGGAGAAGTTTTAACACCTATTTTAGCACAACAGCCAACTACAGAAACGTTTAGAGTCGCACGAAAATTAGGAGAAGCTTTACAATTAACTAATATTTTACGTGATGTTGGAGAAGACTTTGAACAGGGACGTATTTATATTAGTAAAGAACGGTTGGCGCACTTTAATATTGATATTAAACAACAATATCAGCAAGGTGTGACATCGAATTATATTAAGATGTGGGAAGCATTAGCTTATATAGCAGAACAAGCCTACCATGATGCGCTGTCGAATATTCATGTGTTTAATAAGCAAGCGCAACCTATTATTGAGCTAGCTGCAGTGATTTATGCGAGCATTCTTGATGAAGTTAGAAAGGCAGGGTACACATTACATCAACGCGTGTATGTATCCAAAGTAGATAAGGCAAAATTTTATCGACGTATAAAAAAGAAATATCAAGGACAGGTGGAATAGCAATGAATATAGCAGTAATTGGTGCAGGCGTGACTGGTTTAGCATCCGCGGCAAGATTGGCAGCAAAAGGTCATCAAGTGACATTGTTTGAGAAAAATGATCAACTTGGTGGGCGTATGAGTCAGTTTACTAAAGATGGATTTACTTTCGATATGGGCCCTACAATCGTGATGATTCCTGAAGTCTATAAAGCAGTATTTGAAGCATGTGGCAAAAACTTTGAAGATTATGTAGAGATGACACAATTACCTTATATTTATGATGTCTATTTTGCTAAGGATGACAAAGTTCGTGTACCTACTGATCTAGCTCAATTACAACAAATGTTAGAGCACATCGAGCCAGGTTCAACACATGGCTTTATGTCATTTCTTACTGATATTTATAAGCGTTATGAAATTGCACGCAAATATTTTTTAGAGCGTACGTTTCGTAAGCCTAGTGATTTTTATAACTTAACGTCATTAGTGCAAGGTGCTAAATTAAAGACGTTAAATCATGCAGATGATTTAATTGCACAATATGTTGATAATGATAAAATCCAAAAACTCTTAGCTTTTCAAACGTTATATATTGGCATCGATCCCAAGCGTGGGCCATCACTATATTCTATTATACCGATGATTGAAATGATGTTTGGTGTGCATTTTATTAAAGGCGGCATGTACGGCATGGCACAAGGTTTAACACGTTTAAATCAAGATTTGGGTGTTGATATTCGTTTAAACGCACAAATCGATGAAATTATTATAGACCCAAAATATAAACGAGCCGATGGAATAAGAGTCAATGGTCTTGTTGAACGCTTTGATAAGGTATTATGTACTGCTGATTTTCCATATGCAGCACAACATCTTATGCCTGAACATAGCCCTGTTAAAAAGTATCCGCCACAAAAAATAGCACAATTAGATTATTCATGTTCTGCATGCCTAATGTATATTGGTATAGATCAAGACTTGAGAGACAACCTGTTATTACATAATGTGATTTTTTCGGCAGATTTTGAACAAAATGTGAAAGAAATATTTAATGGTCAATTGTCAAAGGATCCATCATTATATATTTATGTTCCAGCAGTAGGTGATACGACGCTAGCGCCTGAGGGACAAACAGGTATATATGTACTTATGCCTACTGCAGAGTTGAAAACAACAAAAATAGATTGGCAGGATGAATCGATAGTAGCTCGCATCAAGGAAATCATTTATCACAAGTTAGCAACGATAGAAGCCCTTGAAAATATTAAACAGCATATCGTATCAGAAACAATTTTTACACCGTTAGATTTTCAACGAGACTATCATGCGCAGTATGGTGCAGCATTTGGCTTAATGCCAACGCTCGCTCAAAGTAATTATTACCGACCGCCAAATGTTGCTCGTGACTATCACGATCTATATTTTGCAGGTGCAAGTACACATCCAGGTGCAGGTGTGCCTATTGTTTTAACCAGTGCAAAGATTACTGTTGAAGAAATATTGAAAGATATTGCAGCAGGTATATAGTAAAAGAATTAGAGCGGGCTAGAATTCATTGTGAATTCGTAGTCCCGCCCCGGCAAGGTTGACTCGGATTGAAAAAGCTTAGGATAAGTGTATTTTCAATCCAGTCAATTACTGTCTATATAGAGTTCAGAGCCTGAGACATAATTATGCCCCAGACACATACCATTGTTAATTAATAGCGTTTAGTTTTAGGTAGAAAAAGTGCAACACAAAGAGAAATGATACCAATACAAGCGATAATAATAAATTGAAGTGAAAAGCTTTGTATGCGTGCTATATAAATATTAATAATTGGTGCAAGTGCAGTTCCTAAAAATAAAATAAAGGTATTTACAGATAAAAAGAATCCTTGATTACCGTTGACTACAATACCTACATTTGAGATGACGGAAGGGACACAAAATGCAATTCCTGCAATAAACGTGACACTCCAAATCACAAGTAAAGTAACATTTGTAGTACATGCCATACCTAATAACGATATAATACTAATCATTAATGATGTAAGGATGACATTTTTGACGCCGATACGATCACTTAAACGTCCTGCAAGTAAAGCTAATAGCATGCCGAAGATGCCGTATAGCTTTGCATTAATCGCAGTTGTTTGATTCCCGCCGACAATATCTGAAGTGATATAGGCATTAAATATATCATACATACTAATAAACATCGTTAACAAGGTTAGTGATACAAAATAACATAGTAAGACCATTTTGTTCGTTTTAAAGGCTTTAAAATTAGTGAAAAAGCTAAGTAAACGAATATGAGGGCGGTAGACTGGACTTTCAGGAACTTTTTTATAAATGGCCACAGCTAAAATGAGATAAAGTATTGTTAAGGTAAAATACACGCTATGCCAATGTGTATAACGTACAATAATTTCACTTAAGTTTTGACCAATTACACCAGATAACATAAAGCTTGTACTAATAAAACTAATGGCTGTTACACGCTTCACTGGTGAATAGTTCTCAGTTACATAGGTAATAGATACTGGAGAAAATGCTGCAGCACAGATGCCTTGCAGTGCGCGTAGAATAATTAATAAGATAAATGACCGCACAAAGCCAATCAGACAGCAAATAATGACTAAGCCCACTAAGCCACATAAAATGGTACGAATACGACCAAATTTTTCTGAAATAGTGCCATAAAATAAGCAGCTTACAGAATAGGTAATTGAGAAAACAACACCATTTAATGTAGCAATCGATTTTGGAATATCGAAGTCTTTAGCGAATGCTACGGTTAAAGGAAGCGCTGTATATAAACTACACATCACAGCGATGCCGGTGATGAAGAAAATAGTTGTAATTTGATTATATTTCAATGATGGTGTCATCATTTAACTCCTTTCAAATATTAAATTGTTCGCAATGTTCATATTATCCCACGTTTCATGACTTTTCTAAAGGCCACATTAAAAAGAGGCAATAGTAAAAAAATTCAAAGAAGTAAGTAAATCTTAAAAGAAGAAAACTGACAACAAAGTCAATTTAGACAATTCATCTCCATCTTGCATTGTTTGTAGAAATGTTTATGATATTTCTTTGTTCTGTGCGCTATTCAGTTTTTTGTATATAAAGTGTTTGAATTCGTTGTTTCTTGTTCAGTTTCAACTTTGACATACGTTTGCCGTTCGAAGTTATGTAAAGTAGGTTGAATTAAGCGCGTAGGATGTGAAGCATATACCATATTTTTTTATAATACATTTTATGATATGTTTAAAGTATAAGTTAATTATATATTTTAAAAAGTGTTATTAAACAAAGAAAGGATGAGGAATATGAAAAAAGTATTTCTAGCAAGTTCGGTGGCACTCATGTTATTGACGGCTTGTCAAAACAGTGATTCATCACAACAAGAAAATCAAAAAAAGACGTCACAAGCTGATAATAAGAAAGATGAAAAGCACACATCTAAACATCAAACGGAGAACAATGAGAAACAAAATAAAACATCAGGCCAACAACACAGTGATAAAGAAGATAAGGGACAAACTAAATCGTCAGCAGGACAATTATCAGATAAAACGAAACTTGCATTAATTTTTTATGCTGATCCAAAAGGTAAATATTCACTAACCAAAAATGAAATATTAACAGGCAAATATAAGCGACAAGGGACAGGTGACAATGATGTGAAGCAAATTGTTGACTTTGGTCTAGTTCCTTATGAAAATATAAGTCAGGCACCTGATGGAATGAAATTCTACATGGTTTATCCTGATAAAGGTAGCTATCGCACAGTAGTAGGGGTAAATAATGATAAGATTTATATTGGTGCTACACAAAGTCCAATTCGCAATTATCAAGATGCTTTGAAATCTGGAGATGAATACGATTTAAATAAAGTATATACAGAGAATAAAAATAATCGTTCATTACCTGAGATGGAGAATAAAATTAAAATAACACAAAAGGATCCACGTATGGATGAATCAGATACTGAGAGAAAACAGCGCGAATTAAAAGAAAGCGGCACTGAAATGGCACATGCACGTAGTCAGCTATTTGACCAAATTGCTCAACTTGAAGGAGCGCCTGCTAATAAAGATTATCTGTGGGATAATATTAAAATGACGAAAGATAGTTGGTCAATCAATTATCGGAATCAAGATGGCGAAATTCTAGGTACTTATAAATTGCAAGGTAAAAAAATGATTAAAGAAGATCAAAATGGTAATCAAGTCAAATCGGCACCAATCAAAAATGATTCAGCATCATAAAGCAGATGTGGTTATGCCAAAAAGGTAGGTATATATGACAAAACACTTACAAAACATGCAATCTTTAGATCTAGTTAAAGAACTACTGCAAGTTAATCATAGTAATACATCTATCGAAATCAAGACAGAACTGTGGAATGCGGATTATGAAGCATTTAGGTGCGAGTTAAATGGGCAAACTTATATGAGTAGACGCGCACATAAAACACCTAAAAAACGAGGATATTTCTTTGCGATGTGGTGTAAAGATGACGATAATAACAACAGACCATATCAAGATGCTGAATTTCCAATGTTTTTAGTCGTCAATGTTATTGATGGACAACGGTTTGGACAGTTCGTATTTCCTCGAGAGGTTCTAGTTAAACAACATATCATATCGACAACATCACATAAGGGGAAAATGGCTTTACGTGTCTATCCAACATGGGAAGAGGACCTTAATCCATCAGCTGCTAAAACACAGCATTGGCAAGATAAGTATTTTACAAATCTAACTATTGAATGAAGGTTAAATATAATCAATTGGCAAGAATATTACTTTGAAATTGTTTAAGATACAACTGCATTATACGAAAACGCCTATCACGAAAGGAGTTAGAAATTGTCCTTTTGTGATAGGCGTTTATTAATACTATAAAGCATTATGATAATGTTCATAAGTCCATTGTTTATCATTTAAAACATCTCGATAAAATGGATGTTGACCGATGAGTTTAATGTTATCAGCTAATGCTTCTACCTCATCTAAATGGTGTGTCGTTAAAATGATTAAACAACTGGATTTCATTTGGTTTAACAGTTGGTGAATATCATAACGTGATTTTAAATCAATACCAACAGTAGGCTCATCTAAAATTAGTATTTTAGGTTGACTTAATAAACCAATTAAAATATTAATTTTGCGTTTATTCCCGCCTGATAATGTAGATACACGTGCCTTCATGTCAGTAAAGTTTAATAATTTCAAATAGTGGGCTATGGTATCATCATCAACAGGTTTGTCACACAATGATTTAAAAAATTGAATATTTTCTTGTGCACTCATATGTTCAAATAAAGCAATATCCTGTGGCACGTAGCCTACTATATTTCTAATTTGACGTTTTGATAGCGTCTTACCAAAGTAATCAATGGTACCTGAATTTGGTTGTTCAATCCCTGAAATCAAACGCAATAATGTCGATTTCCCAGCACCATTTTCTCCGAGCAAGACAGTCAGTTGATTGTCAGCAAATTGCATATTTAGCTGTTCAAAAATGTGTTTACGTTTATAACTTTTAGAAATAGCATGTAATTCGATCAATGTGTCTCACTCCTTTACATTTGAATGCTAATAAATAGAATAGCTATCACGATTGACCAGACAATAGCCATAAATAATCTATGGCTGAGTGTATTAACCTTAAATAATAAGCTTGCGATACCCCATTCATAGATAAAAATAACAGCGAATGATTTAGCATAAAAGAATAAACTTAATGGCTGGTGCATCAACCACTGAATCATCATCATTACGAATAAAAGCAAACATGTATGTGTCACGATATAAGTGCCATAAAGTTTGAGTCGACTGTGATTAAATTGGAATAATCGCCCAAGTGGCGCATTTTGTTTTAATCTTTGATGAAGTACAATTTGAATTGCACTGATCATGAGTACCCATGCAAATATTAAACTAATCGAAAGCGAGTGATTCGCTGATGAATGAATCGCAACATTTTTGAATTTTGATGTTGGTGTATGATTCTTATAGGCTTCTTTAATTTTGTCTATACTTTGGTGGTGATGATTTTTATCTAAGTGTTCTTGAATGATGTGCGGTATTTGTTGTTCATATAATGAACGACTAACGATTTCTAATGCAATATTACCAATAAAATCATCTCGTCCATAGAGTTGAATCGATGACTTCAAACGGTTTTCGGCTAAGCGCTTATCAAAATCTTTTGGAATTTGTAAGCTGATCATAGCTTCCTTTTTCTTAACTGCATCATCAATATAAATATCGTCTGCAGATATGGATTTAACCGAAACAAATCGTGTATCCGAAATGTGCTTGATCAGTTGTTTTGAGTCATTACTATGACTCATATCTTGAATAGCAATAGGTATCTTAAAGTTTTGACTAGCCATTTTTTGTCCGGCATATAATAAGCTTAGTGCTGCACCAATAATGATGAGCAGAAGAACATATTGTAGCCATTGTTTTCGAATGACAAGTTGAATGTAAGGTTTCATCGACGATACCTCCAAACAGCGACCACACAGAGTGCCAATGCCACAGCAATAAAGCTGATATAAAAGGCTGGATGTGTATCTAAAATAAAGTTATTTAATGTGATTTCCAACATTTGATTTGTTACTAAACTAAACGGTTGTGTTGCCAATATACTGTTAAAGCTATGTTGGAAAAAGATTGTTGGCACCGTTATGCCTGAGAATACGATAAAGATAAGCGTTAATACGCATTTTAAAAGTAAATTCATCCAGTTTTTACTAATAAGCTCAATTAAGATGAGCAGCATGACTAAGAAAGTCACGAAATAAGTGAGCTGAATTGCTACGGTTGGCCAATTATAACTTTCAAAAGACCCGTCTAATGTATGGTTAATCCATAGAAAGCCAAGGATTGCCCAAATCATTGAATAGAACCATGCAATCGCACCACGAACAAATGTTAACTTTTCAAATGAGAAGTGAAAGAGTTGCAATCGTTCTTTCAATGCCGTTTCTTGATTCATTTTGAGCACAGAAAATAACGATAGACAAAGTATAAAAATGGATAGTAAGTATCCAGTAACGACATAGTAACTGCCTGTATCATAAACCTTTACTGGTTCGTAATTAAAAGCATTAACACGATTCAATCCGGTAAATAGTAAATCAGTCATTAGCATAACCATGTCTTGAGATGATGGCTTCTCAGTTAAGTGTGTGTAGCTTAAAATACCTCCCATAGATAACATTAAGCGATCATAAACTGAATGGGTTAATTGGCTAATAACGACACTCTTTGTAGACTGTTGGTCGTATGTATATACTGTGATAGGTAATTGTCCTTGATGATAAAAGGCATGTGTCATACCTTTGTCAAAAACAAAATAGCCATCTAATTCATGTTTGTATAGACGTTGTTTAGCTGTTTTCTCACTGTATTGTTTTAAGGTAACATGTTTCCCAAAATTACTCCCTTTACCCACGGAACCTAAAATAAGCTGTGTTTCTTTTGAATGATCCTTATCCACAATGCCAAGACGGAAACCTTTATCTTCTTGATTGGCATATTGAACTGCCGTCAAAGCCAAGACTAGTGATAGGACAATCAATATTAAATAGACAAATAAATACCACTTCTTTAATAAAAAAGAGTGGTAGATATGAAACAATTGTATTGACTTCATTTGACCACTCCTTCCATATTTAATCATCGTGTGAGCATGCACTGCGATATGATTGTGTAGGGATTTATTATTGCAGTAGATGTGAGTCTTGGACTAGGCTCTAGACTCTAAATTGGCAGTAGTTAACTGGATTGAAAACATCGCTTATACCAAGCTTTTTTCAATCCTAGTCAACCTTGCCAGGGCGGGACTACGAATTCATAATAAATTCTGTCCCGCTACCATCTTTGCTTTTCAGCTCATCACAGTTAACGCGTAGGTCGTAAACGTTTAATCATCAGTTACTTTTTTAATGATAGATTCTAATAGTTTTTCGCCATTTTTGCTTATTTCTTTATCTAATTTGTCAAGTTCTTTAGATGAAAGTTCACCAATATCTTTGGCTTTATCCGTATCAAAGCTGATGTCTGCTTTTAACTTCGTATCACTGTTTAAAATAAAGTTAATTGGCTCGTCTTGAAGTTTGATACCAACTGTTAATTTTTGTTTTTGTTGGTTATTTTTCACATCTGTATCTAAGCTGTTGTCAAAAGTAAAGTCTTGTTTAGTTCCAGCATTGTCAAATGTGATTGTACCTTTATCATGACGTTTTGTACCGTCTTGTTTTTCTTTGTTTTCAAATGTCAATGTAGATTTATTGTAGTTGTTATCGAATGTAGCATCGTATTTATCTTTATAGTTATCGTCTTTACCAGTAGATTTACCTTTTAATGAGAATGAACCATCGTCAGTAGTGAATTTATAATCTAACGCAAGTTTGTCATCAGTGATGCTATTGTTACCAACGATTTTTACTTTTTTGTTGTCTTTATCTGTTAATGTAATGTCACGTTTTAAGATTTCATGATGTTTTTCGTAAATTGTGGATGTGAATTCAATAAATTCTTTTTCTTTTGCATCTTCGGCTTTTTTGAGTGCATCTTCAATTTGTTTTTTGTATTCATCTTTAGACATTTGATTTTTCACAAGTGATTGTAGTTCTTTATCATCTTTAGCTTTTTTAAGGATGGCTAAAGTAAGTTTTTTAGTATCAGCACGGTCTAATTTTAATGTGACTTTGTTTGCTTTTTCTGTCTCACCGTCGACTTTAACTTCTTCTTTGCCTTCTTTTTTAAAGTTATCATCTTTTAAATGATCGAAGACAATATCTGTATAGCGTTTAATAATTGTATCCAAATCTTTTTGTTGTGTTTGTGTCGAACCTAAAAGTGTATTTAGATTTAAACTTTGATTCGTCACTCCTGATGATTTAAGCTGCTCTTCATCTTCTCCAGATATTTCTGCATATTGTTTCACTAACTCAGAATTTTTAACTTTGTAGTCACCTTTAAATAATGGTGCTGTAAAGTATTGAAAATTCTTATCTGCAGCCCATTGGAAATTACCCACTTCTTTATCTGCAATTGTAGGATTTACTTTGATTAATGATTTAGTATTTTTATCGTCATGACCAATAGAAGCTGTAATTTTTGTTGCATCAATGACTGATTTAGGCAATCCCATACTTTCAATGAGTTCTTTAGAAGCATCTGCACTCAAAGACATGTTTGATAAATAAGAATTATCCTTCATCTTTTCTTGGAATTTAACTTCATTATCAAAACGGTCATTAAAATAATTTTGGAATTTTTTTGCTGTTTTTTGTTCGCTCAGTAAGTATGTATTTTTTGGTGTGTTTGAAAAAATTTTATATGCACCAAATCCAATACCTGCAACGATAAGCAATATCACTACTGCTGAAATAATAATTTTAAGTTTTTTTGACATTGTGCGCCTCCTAAATAGCTTATATTAATGTTCTAATTTAATGATTTTTTTGCCTATTTCCTTGGTAGTATAACCATCAGGATTTTTGGCTTCAATCGTAATAGGTTTTTTGTCATCTTTAATTTCAAAGAATCTCACACCTGTTACTTCACCATCTTTGTTAATGTTATTGCGCATATCCTCGCCATACTTTTTGTACAAGTCTGAGTCTTCAGCAAAACCGGTCTCTAAACGTTTTTGAACGTTTTTCGTGTCATTATAGACGTCAAATGCTTCAATAAAAGCCGTACTAGCCGTAATTTTTTCGCTAGATTTATTTTTGACCTTATAGACAATGGCTAAATTAGGATTTTTACTATCTGCATATTTATCTGGCTTAACAACCTTTGTTTCCTTAATTTCAATATCAAATTTATTTGATGTAAATTTATTATCTTTGAATTTAGCTGTAGGTTTGTTTTTGGCTTTTTCTAAACAAGAATCAACTGATTCTGATTTGTCAGTAGCCGACTTGCTTTCAGATGATTTTTTCTCAGAACTATTTGATTCTGAATGCGATTTTGATCCACATGCTGTAAGTACTAATGATGAAATGAGCAATAAACTGAATAATCTCTTCATATATCCTCCCCAACTTATATAGAATGATGTAAGACTGAAAACAATAAATCGTATTAAAGTAGTATTATTTATGTGTTTTCGAAAATAGTATACCATTGATGTTTTTAAAAGGTAACACTTTTATTAAATTTCGTATACAAAGAAAATCTTAATTTATATAAATGACTATTCAATTTAACTCTAGTATCATTTATATATCTAAAATAATTTTTAATAATTTAAGAAAGGCCTTGCCCATCATTTGAACAAATGTTAATTAAATTCAGACAACATAAATTGTATTTAGTCAGTCCATTTTGACATTGTTATTCATTGAAAACTGTAGTACAATACAAAACGTAATAATTACGATTAAGAAATATTAAGGAGAAGAATATGAAAAACAGTTATGAACAGTGGTGGCATAAAGGACAAGAAGATGATGACACGATGGCACGTGATCATCATGATTCTTGGGATAGAACAATTGATGTCATCGCTAAAGAAGATATTATTGGAAAAACGATTTTGGATTTTGGGTGTAATCAAGGTGGCTTTTTACGACAACTATATCAAAAGGTTCCATTCAAGCAAGGTGTAGGTATTGACTTAGCTCGAAAATCTTTGCAGAAAGCAGAATTGCTAAAAGGAGATTTACCATTATCGTATGTCTTAACCGATATGCCAAGTGATACTGGCCTACAGTTTGATACAGCGATTAGTACGTCTGTATTGTATCTTATCGATGATATTCCCCAACACGCAAAAGAGTTAAAACGCGTATTAAAGCCTCAAGGTGTTTACTATGCTACGTTTGCAGATTTAACCGATAATCCAAGTTGTGATTATATGGCACAAGTCATTAATACATATGGCGCAACGCCTTCGCAAAATCATTCGCTCAAACATATTGTGGACAGTTTTGTTCAGGAAGGCTTTCAAGTTAGCGTAAAGAGGGAAATGGTGCCAGACGAAATAGATTTAACCCATTATAGTGATTTTTATTTATCGCCGAGTGACTATTTGCGTACACTTTTCCAAGAATCTTACGTGATTAAAGCAACAGTGAAAGAAGGATAGTCATTATGATGAAACGACAATTATGTGCTTTAGTAACTGGGGCATTAATATTAACATCTGGTTGTTCGCAATCACAGCACAATCATAAACAAGTCACGTTGTCATTGCCAACTGAAGCAAAAGCTGCGAAGCTGGATGCACAAGGCTATGATGCTGCAATGCCAGTTTATAGTGCTGTGTATGATGCCCTTGTGCAGTATGATAAAAAGAAAACATTTAAACCTGGATTAGCACAAAAATGGGAGGTTGAAGATGGGGGTAAAACTTATCGTTTCCATTTGAAAAAAGGCGTTAAATTCTCTGATGGTAGTGATTTTGATGCGCAAGCGGTAAAATTCTCAATTGAACGTGCCAAAGCAATGAATAAAGAGACGACAGTTGAAACACTCAAACAATTAAAAAGTGTCGTCGTTAAAAATAAACATACAGTTGAAATCAACCTCAAGACACCATCCAACCAAGTGTTGAATGAATTGACACAAGTAAGGCCATTACGAATTATGAGTCCACACGCGGTAAAAGACGGCAAGGTAACAGGTCAATTTAAAGAAGCGATTGGTACGGGTGCGTTTAAAATAGGCGACGCTGGCAAAGAAAAAACAACGTTAAAACCTAATCCGTATTTTAAAGGCAATAAACCACTAAATTATGATTTAGTCTTCCAAACAATTGAAGATGGTGATGCTCGTCAATCCGCTATTCAAAGTGGGGCAGTTGATATTACTGGCGGTGCCTTGGGTATGTTGACTGATGCACAAATTAAACAAGCAAAATCTACCCAAAAGTTATCGGTATCAGAAAATCCTAGTACAGTCAGCCATTTTATAGCTTTTAATCCAGAAAATAAACAATTGCAACATAAAGATTTAAGACAAGCTATTAGTGAAAGTATTCAGACAAAAGCGCTATCATCTCAACCATTAAAAGGCCTATTTCAACGAGATGTACAATATGTAACGGCGCAAAATCAACAGCAACATCGTTTTGATAAAAAAGCGGCACAACACGCATTTGAACAGGCAGGCTATCATCGCAACAAGCAAGGCATGTATGAAAAAGATGGTCAAGTATTAACATTTAATCTAGTGATTCAAACTGCAGAATTTCCGAATTGGAAAGATAAAGCTGAACAAGTTCAAGCCAATCTTAAAGCGGTTGGAGTTAAAGTAAATATTAAGCACTTAGATGCCCAATCGTATTACGATACTTTATGGACAAAGAAAGATTATGATTTGATTTTCTATCGCACGTATTCGGATGCATTAATGCCATATAACTTCATGAACTCAGTGTTTAAAAATAATGGCGATAAACCAGGCGTTTTAGCTAATGATAAAGTCTTAACGCAACAGTTAGAAGCATTTCCTAAAGAAATAGATAAGCAATCACAAAAAAAGGCTTTTAATCATATCTTTAAGCACTTTAATCAACAATATTATGGTGTGCCTATCGCGTATCCAAACGAAACATTCGTAACAAGTGACAAAATAAAGTCCTTTAAATTTTCAGGTCTAACGGATGCACCTGTAGACTATAAAAAGCTGGAAGTTAATCAATAATGTGGCAGCGTACATATAAATTATTTGGCTATCTTATTGTAAGTTCGCTTATCATTTTTATTTTAGTAGAACAAACGGCA
This sequence comes from Staphylococcus sp. HMSC62D11, assembly GCF_001839145.1. Classification (NCBI taxonomy): domain Bacteria; kingdom Bacillati; phylum Bacillota; class Bacilli; order Caryophanales; family Staphylococcaceae; genus Staphylococcus; species Staphylococcus sp. HMSC62D11. Next base: position 326,293 of record NZ_KV840185.1, read on the forward strand.
GGTAACCCAGCCATTTTATATTTACAACGCCATGGCTATACTCAAATGACACAACAACAAATTGATATGGCACAACATCATTTGGGGTTAGGACGCCATATTTTGTTGCGCTATTTGGATTGGTTAGGTCATGCATTAATTGGGGACTTGGGGTATAGCTTTAGTACGCAAGAACCTGTTATGAATCTCATTGCTAATGCACTTAAACCTACATGGATATTAATGAGTTGGGCTACAGTACTCATGTTACCTTTAGGGGTAGGATTAGGCTACTGCGTTGGTATGCTGCCACATGCTCGTATAGCACAAAGCTTACGCTATATTTCCCAGGTGATAACATCGATGCCAGAATATTGGATAGCCATTGTCGCTATTTATTATATGGGTGTCAAATGGCAGTTACTTCCTTTTGTAGGTAGTGCATCTTGGCAAAATTACCTATTGCCTGTTGGCATCATGATTATAGTAGAAGGAAGTCATCTCTTATTGATGACAGCGCATCTTATTGCGCAGACTAGACAGGATGATACCTACCAATTAATAAAGTTACGACAAGCAACTTGGAAGGCACGTATTTATTGCCAATTTAAAGTTATCTTCGCGCCATTGATGACGATTGTCGTCAATAGTATTATTCATTTGTTTAGTAGAGCTGTAATCTTAGAAGTGATCTTTAGTATGTCGGGATTAGGAAAACTGCTAATTACAGCAATTAATCAACGAGATTATCCACTTATTCAAGGCATTATTATGTTGATTATTGTCGTCATTATGTTGCTTAATTATTTGGGAGATATATTGATATTAAAAAGTGATCCTCGAATTCAGCGATTGCGTGCTAATAAATCAAAAGTGAGAGGTGCACGATGAAATATTCACATGTTAATTGGCAATGGAGGATCATAGGTGTCAGTCTCATAGGAGCACTGTATATTGCTGTTATTGGGTGGAATAGTAAACCTAGTGAACACTTAGCGCCGCCTTCTTTGCAACATTTATTGGGAACCGATCAGCTAGGCAGAGATATGTTTACACGTATGATTATAGGAAGTGGTGTTACTTTAGGTTTAACTGTCGTCGTAGTGGTTTTAAGTGTCAGTATAGGTTTGATTTTTGGCATGATGGCAGGCCTAATGGGACGTTGGTTAGACAAACTATGTATGTTCGTAGCTGACTTATTATTAGCAATACCCTCATTCATTATTGCGCTCGTTATTTTAGGGCTAGTTAGTGATTCAATGATTGGGTTATTATGTGCATTAGTTATAGGCTGGCTAGGGCGCTATTTACGTTATTTTCGTAATCTTACACGTGATATTCAAAAAGAACCATTTATTCAATACGCAGTTTTAAGTGGTAATTCTAACGTTCAAACGCTGTATGCGCATATGTTACCACACTTATTAAGTAAAATTATGGCGTTAGTAACGGCAGATTTTGGAAAAATAATGCTGAGTATTTCAGGATTAGCTTTTTTAGGTTTAGGTGTTAAACCGCCTATTCCCGAACTTGGCACTATTTTATTTGACGGTAAAAGTTATTTAACGATTGCACCATGGTTATTCTTCTTCCCTGGTATTTTGTTAGGAGGTTATGCCTTATTATTTCAAATCATCAACAACAAAATCATCAAGTAGATCGAATAATACAAGTTAAGTCATTGAGTATCTATCATAAAGATAAAACCTTGATTTCATCGTTATCGCTTGAGGTAGAACGGTACAGTTTTCATTGTATTGTTGGTGAAAGTGGTAGTGGTAAATCGCTATTGGTTCGCAGTATTTTACACATGACTGATGATCAGTTGACATATCAAGGTAATGTGGACATTGATTTACTACATGCCGATGCCATGTTTCAAGATGCTAATAGTAATTTGTTTCAAAATATTACAATCAAGCAGCATATTGCAATGTTATATGATGCAAAAAAATCAACACTATCACGAGCAGAACAATATCAAGAGGTAAAAACAATGATGACACGTTTAGGTTTAGAACAACCTGAACAACTTTTACAATACTATCCGTTCGAACTAAGTGGCGGTATGGCTCAACGCGTGGCATTTATACTGTCATTAATTCGTAATCCACAATGTTTGATTTTAGATGAGCCGACAAGTGCCTTGGATGTGCAAAATCGTACTAAGTTTATGCAGCAGTTAATGCATATTATTTCAGAAAGAAAGATGACGGTTATTTTTGTGACACATGACTTGAGCTTAGTAAAAGATTACGCTACGCATGTCAGTATTATGCAACATGGTCAAATTATTGAAAGTGGGCAGGCGCAACAGGTGATGCATCATCCTGAGCGACACTATACACAAACACTGATTCGTACAGCAGAGCGGAGGGAAGCTTATGCTACAGGTTGATCATATTAATAAAACGATACAAGGGCGCATAATATTGGAAGATATTTCTTTTGATTTAGCACAAGGGAATCTTATTATCAGTGGACCAAGCGGATGTGGGAAATCGACATTAGCACATATAATTGCAGGATTAGATAAACAATATACCGGTTCTTTAAGATTAGATGGAAGGTTAATGCATGATTACAAAACGAAACAATGGATGCGTGATATTCAATATGTGCCACAATATCAGCGTACAAGTATGGATCCACGACAAACCGTTGAAGCGGTATTAACCGAGCCGTTAAAACGGTTTGGTATACCAAAGACGTTACATGCTTCACGTGTTGATAACGTTTTATCGCAATGTCAATTATCTTCACAATTGCTACAACAGCGTGTATCCATATTGAGTGGTGGTCAATTTCAGCGCGTATGGATTGCCAAAGCGTTAATCATTCAACCTAAACTATTGATTTTAGATGAAGCGACAACGAATTTAGATGTTGTTAATGAAGACTTAATTTTACAAATGTTGCAATCACTTACGGATATACAATTGCTGATTATTTCTCATGACCCTTATGTGATTCAACAATTTGAAGCACAGCATCTCTCTTTAACATAATAAATAAAGTTATTCACTGTTTCACGTGAAAAAGGGGGCGGGACTATGAATTCATAGTCCCGCCCCGGCAAGGTTGACTGGATTGAAAAAGCTTGGGATAAGGCTTATTTTCAATCCAGTCAACTACTACCAATATATATCGTTTATAGCCTAAAACATAATTATGGCTCAAACTGTTTTATATTTAGCTTATTTATTTTGTGAGGCGAAAGCTTCTGCAATGTTCGCAAGTTTTTCAGGCGCATCCTCAGCTGCCATTGTAACTTCGACATAATGCATGACATCACTTTCTGCATTTATCTCATCAAATGTTCGTTTTAAATCATTTGAAGTGTGTACATCATGTATGGCTACATTATCGCCACCAAACACTGCTGGTAAGGCTTTGTAGTCCCACATATGGATATCATTATAAGGTGCTTTCATGCCATGAATAAGACGTTCTACAGTATAACCATCATTGTTGATTACAAAAATGATTGGTTTTAACTGGTTACGAATCATCGTTGATAAACCTTGAACCGTTAATTGTAGAGAACCATCACCAATAAGTAAGATATTTCTACGCGTTGTATCAGCCATTTGACTACCTATTGTAGCGGGCAAAGTATAACCAATAGAACCCCAAAGCGGTTGGCCGATAAAGTCAACATTTTTATATAATGCTAAGTCGTAAGCACCAAAGAAAGATGTGCCTTGCTCTGCAAGTAAAACATCATCAGGCTGTAAGAAGTCTTGAATCATATTAAAGTATGTTTCTTGTGTAAGTGGCTCATCTGATAATGTGTAAGAATGTGCTTTAGGTCTTACATATGATGAATACGTACCTTTGTTATGGTAATCCATCTCTAATAGCCCATGTAACATATCAGGCAATGAGACCTCGTTATTTTGAGTATCTCCTAGTTTGAAATTGTGATGATTAATCATGACGACATCTTCAATGTCAAAGTCGTAAGAGAAACCGCCTGTTGCTGAATCCGTAAGTTTAGCACCTATATTTAATATCGCATCACTGTTATTTACATAGTCACGTACATTATCTTCAGCAAATTTACCGTCAAAAATACCAAGGTAATGAGGGTTTTCTTCATTAAAAGCGCCTTTACCTAAAGATAATTGAGCGACAGGAATGTTGGTCTGATTCACGAGTTGTTCAAGCGCATCATGAAGATGGAAACTATTGATTTCATGGCCTGCAATAATGACAGGGTTTGAAGCGGATTGTAATTTTTGTTGAATGAGTTTAATGTATTCTGAAACATCATGTTGTTTTGGATTTTGAAGTTTAAATGGTTCTGTAACTTCAATTTCTGTCATAGCTACATCAATTGGTAAATGGATGTGAACAGGTCGACGCTCTTGAAGGGAAGCATTAATTAATCTTGGTATTTCAGTTGTCGCGTTCTCTGGTGTAATGTAACCTTGTGCAGTTGTAATATGTGAAAACATTTTTTGATAATCATCAAAAGTACCTTCACCTAATGAATGGTGGACATATTTTTTTGCTTGTTCTACGGCACGTGTTGGCGCACCTGTAATGGCAATGACAGGCACACGCTCCGCATAAGAACCGGCAATGCCATTAACAGCACTAAGTTCACCAACACCAAAAGTAGTTACTAAAGCGCTTACACCTTTGAGGCGGGCATAACCATCTGCAGCATAACTCGCATTGAGTTCATTTGTATTGCCAACCCATTGCAAATGTTCATGAGCAACAATGTCATCTAAAAATGCCAGATTAAAGTCACCTGGAACACCAAATACTCTATCTGCACCAGCTTGATAAATTGCGTCCATTAAATATTGTCCTACACGTTGTTTCATAATTCATTCCACCTTTATCTCTTTTTTCTACACTTTGAATGATAATACTTTTTTATTGATAGGTCAACATAATTGACCTATCGAAAATATTTCGAACTTTAATGACGTGAGACCAAAAGTTTACTATAATGACGTTATTCTACTTTATAGAAAGTGACGTAAAAATGATGAACAAAAATGATTATGAACACATGTTATTTTATTTTGCCTACAAAACCTTCACATTAACTGCAAATGAAATTATCGAACAATATGGTATGAGTCGGCAACACCATAGATTTCTTTTCTTTATTAATAAATTGCCCGGTATTACCATAAAAGAATTATTGCAGACATTAGAAATTTCTAAGCAAGGTTCACATGCGACACTGAAAAAGTTAAAAGATAAACAATTAATTTTTGAACAACCTTCTAAACACGACCGGCGTGTGAAACAACTTTATACAACTGAAGAAGGTGAAGCCTTGATTGCCACTTTAAACAAAGCACAAGATGAGTTAATACAGCAGACAATAAAAAAAGTTGGTACGGATTGGTATGCGATTATGGAAGAATTGGCTTCCTATCGACAAGGATTTAAAAATGTAAAACACCTTAAAGATGAATAAAAAAGCACACAGCAGAAATGGTTTAGTATACGTATAATATACGGTTAACAAAATATTAAGTCAGACTTCGGGTTGTGTGCGCGTACTGTGCACGGTCACTAACAATAAAAAATTGAACGCGCGCTTATTCTCAAAGAGGGTAAGCGCGCGTCATTTGTCAGTAGTTATTGATTATAAAACATATATTGAGGTGATGGTTAATAACCAATGCTACCATAAGTAATATCGACATGTGTAACTCTGTTGTTATGGTTTACGGTAAATAAGACACGTGGTGTCTCCAGAGATGGTCGATAATCATAGACTGCTTTTACTTTTTTACTAGGTTTCGGTGGACCGACCTTTTTTAAAGCTTTACCGTAAGCATTTTTGAGTTGTGCTGTTGTGAGTTTACCTGTTACATCAAATGAGACGGTTGAAGCACTTTTACCTGATTTAGTAACTCCAGAAAAGGTTTGATCATAAAGCTTTACAGTTTTAGTTCCTTTTGTTGGTACAATTTTTTTGCCGTTAAAGGTAATATTTTTATATTTTATACCATTTTTGAACTCATGAGTTAACAAGAAACTAGGGTTATAACCTGCATATCCATGATAAGTATAATATGGAGTTATTGCTGCATGGGATACATGTTGAGCATTCGTACTAATCGCATTTACGCCGAGGACAGAACCGAAAACAAGGGTACTAGATAATACTAACTTTGTCATTTTATTCATGTTCGTTCACTCCTTAAATTTGATATAGCAGTTATTACACCTTCATATTACAAAATAGTTACAAAAATTGCAAACGATTACAAAAAATGTAAAATGACATAGTTGTATTTAGTTTAAATAATTTTTCTTAAATTAACCTTAAATATACAATCAATTATCAATTTAATACATATTTTATGTTATGGTCATACTGTATCACTTTTTATTTAGATGTAGCTAATGATGATATGAGAATTGGCTTAAAGTGTTACTTATTATTCAATGGAGGGGATGACAGAGTGAGCGTTTTAACAGTAGATAACATATCGAAGAAAATAAATTCGAAAACGATTCTCCAAGATGTTTCTTTTAACTTGGAAAAAGGTGAAATTGTAGGCCTTGTTGGTGCGAACGGCGCAGGTAAAACGTCATTAATGAAAGTTATACTTGGATATTCCAATTACCAAAAAGGACACTATAAAGTTGTTGATAGTGGCAGTAAAAGAAGTAGTATAGGTGCTTTAATTGAAAGCCCTGGAGTCTACCCATTTATGTCTGGATACGATAATTTAAAATTGTTAAATGAATCGAAGGATAATTCAGATATTGATGATATTGTCACTAAATTGAAAATGAAAGACTATATACATAATAAGGCTAAAACATATTCACTAGGTATGAAACAAAAGCTTGGTATCGCAATTGCTTTTTTAAATGACCCAAAGCTGATTATATTGGATGAACCTATGAATGGTTTAGATCCTAGAGCAGTTAGAGATGTGCGTAATCTTATTTTAGATAAAGCACAGCAAGGTATTACGTTCTTAATTTCCAGTCATATGCTAAGCGAATTAGTAAAGATAACAGATGCTATTTTAATTATTGATGAAGGTAAAATCGTTAAAGAAACAACGCGGGAAGAAATTGAGCAACATGATGCTGAAAATTTTGAAACGGTGCTCTTAGACATTATTGATAAGGAGGGCGACGCATAATATGGGTTCTTTAATTAAACAAGAATGTTTCAAATTAAGTAAAAAGAAATCGACGTGGATTTGGCCAATCGTTATTATAGCAATAATGTTTACATTACTTTTCATTTCCCAAAATAGTGATATCATGTCTAGCGAAGGCCTTATTCAAGGTGGTTTTTCAGGATTTTATTGGGTGGTCATTTTAATGATTGTACAAGCAAGTACGATTATTTCAATGGAATTTCATTATGAAACAATTAAAAATGTATTGTACCGTAATTATTCACGTACGAGCATTGTTATTAGTAAGGTTATTACATTAGTAATATATTCACTTATCTGCTTTATTGGGGTCATTGCTGTAACGTTACTCCTATATGCTATTAGCTTTAATGATATTGATTTATTGGCTCCACACGGTAGTCAGCCACCACTGTTAAATGAAATGTTACTTTTAGCAGTAGCTGATTTTGTAACCATGTGGCTTGTGCTAAGTTTGACTTTACTGATTTCATGTGCGATGAAAGGTCCGACACTTTCGATTACTATAGGCATCTTTTTTTATTTTGTAATGTCATTTGTCGCAGCATTATTAACATATTTTAATGGCAAATGGGAATGGTTTAAATGGAATCCGCTAAATATGATTATGTTACCTCAACAAATTGTAGATAATGATTTTAAGGAAATGAGTCACTTAGAATTACATGAATTGTTTATTGGTAATATTGTTTATATCGTTATTTTCTTAGTATTATTAGTTGTTGTTTTTAAAAAGAAAAATGTGTAACTTCGATATATAGATAAAAGTCAAAGCTATCGTTTGTGAGGAGTGTGTCACAAGCGATAGCTTTATTTAGTGTTAAAATTTTTATTAATTATTAAAAACAAGTCCATCTATTATTGGGATATACGCATATACCAAACTAAACATACTATTGAGATGTTATCTCAGTTTATAAAATGTTTATGACTGAATTACTCTTGAATACTAAACTCTGCTGATGCTTCGAATTTCACTTCTTTACCTAACATAACGCCACCAGTTTCTAAAGCTTGGTTAAAGCTAACGCCATATTTTTCTCTATCAATTTTACCAGAAACCACAAAGCCAGTAACTTGTTCACCGTTCATAGGATTTTTACTTACGCCATTAAATTCTAAATCGAATGTTTCTTCGTGTGTTTCGCCTTTAATTGTTAAATCACCGACAACTTTATCGTCTTTCACTTCTTTAGTTACAAAAGTGATTTTGTCATATTCATCCGTTGCGAAGAAATCACCTGATCTTAAGTGGTTATCTCTATCTTCATTTTTTGTATCTATAGATTTAGGGTCAATTGTAGCAGTTGCTTTTAATGAGCTAAGATTATTAATGTCACCTTCAACGGTTACATCGATGTCATTAAATGTTCCTTTTACTTTTGATACCATTAAATGTTTGATTTGAAATTCAATACTGCTGTGTACTTTATCGAAATTAAATTGAGTCATAAATAAATACCTCCTAATTTTATCTTAATATATTTTGTATATTTGATATAAATAATGTATCACATGTTCTAAACTTTGTACACTAAAATGTATCGAAATGCGATTAATTTAAAAACATTGTCACTATTGACTTAACCCATTTATGTAAACTTAAACATAAAAACTACAAATCAAAATGTGTTGTATGGCGTAGTTTATCGTAGTATGTATAGTTTCTATTAAACTGTTAATTTCAATATGGATTATTTTGCTATCTAATTAAGTAACTGATTTATTGTGATGGTAGCAGTTATATTTGTAGTAGGTCTGATTAGTAAATAATAATAAGGTGTAAAATGTTACAGTTTTCACAATACTTCGTATTGAATGGCTTCGCTTTCCTAGGGTGCCGTCTCAGTCACCCCAACTTGCTTTGTCCGATGGCTTTCTTTTCGAAAGCCTATCTGTTGGGGCCCACCCCAACTTGCTTTGCTTGGCGAAATGCTTCTTTGTTGGGACCCCTGTATTCGACTGGCACTGCTCCCTCAGGAGTCTCGCCATAAATACTACGTATTAACATGTAATTTTACCTTTAAATGCTTTAAAAATAAGGCAGTTTCTATAATTATTTCAATGGGAATTGCCTTTTTAATTTGTCCAAGAACTTTATGTCCTAGATGTACTTTAATATAGTGTGTTTAATCTCATTGTATATATGAAAAATTTATATACTTACTAAATTGCATCGTATATTTGAATTGGAGCAATCATTTGTTTTAATGAACAAGATAAAATTTAGAATTAATAAAGGGTATGTTAACCGGCTAGAATAAGGGTATATGATAAAATATGAAAACAACATATAAAATAAACCTGGTTGAGGAAGGAAGACAAACGTTATGGCACGCGGGTACAATAAACGACCGAAACGGAAATTAAAGTTTAAAACGCCACATACATATGCATTATTAATGATCATTATTACCATTGCTTGGATTATGACATTTATCATACCTTCAGGAGAGTATGAACGTCACAAAAAAGGTGGGCAGACGTTAGTTGTAGATGGTACATATCATCATGTACCGCATGCGGCAACGTCATTTCTAGATATATTTAGAGCTATACCAGAGGGCTTAGTAAGCGGGGCAGAAATTGTATTTTATATTTTTCTCGTAGGTGGCGCATTTGGGATTGTACATAAAACGGGTTCGTTTGAAAATGGTGTGAACAAAGCGATGCGTGCATTAGGGAATGCAAAAATATTGATGATTCCTTTAACGATGACAATCTTTTCAATTTTAGGGTTTTCAATTGGCTTAGCAGAAGAAACCATTATTTTTGTTCCTTTAGGTATTTTAATCGCTAGAACTTTGGGTTATGATGCTATGACAGGTGCTGCAATGGTCATCTTGGGTGCTGCTAGTGGTTTTATTGGTGGCATGCTTAATCCTTTTACGGTCGGTGTGGCACAAACAGTCGCTGAATTACCAATGTTCTCTGGTTGGGGCTTACGTTCGATTATCTACATTTTTATCTTAATTGCAGCCATTACAACAGTGATGTTATATGCACGTAAAGTTAAACGAGATCATTCGAAAAGTCTTGTTTATGAGTTAGAACAGCAAGAGGGGACAATGAACGAAGATATTCGATACCAGCATTTTACGCCGAGACAAGTGATAAGTTTGGCACTTATGCTTGGAGCAATTATTTTGAATGTTGTCGGAATTTTTAAGTTTGAATGGACGTTTGGTGAAATGAGTGCCAACTTTTTACTCGCAGGTATATTAGCTGGTCTTATTTCTGGCTTAGGACTAAATGGGACATTTGATGCTTTAATTGAAGGCATGCAAAGTATTCTGTTTGGCGCGTTGGTTGTAGGCTTTGCTAAAGGTATCGTCGTTATTTTAGAAAATGGCAAGATTATCGATACGATTGTTCATGGCATGACATCACTATTAGCTGATGTACCCGCGTCGTTCGTTATTATTGCTATGTTTATATTACAATTTATGCTTAATTTCTTTATACCATCAGGTTCAGGTCAGGCATTAACAACGATGCCACTGATGGTCCCTATCTCTGACTTATTACACATCAACCGCCAATTGACGGTATTAGCTTTCCAATATGGTGATGCGATTAGCAATGTGCTTTTTCCAACATCTGCTATTTTGATGGGGGCATTAGCAGTAGGGCGTATCACTTATGGACAATGGATTAAATTTGCTTGGAAGTTGATTGTGATTTGGGTGTTAATATGTGCTATAGCAATGTCTATCGCTTTATTTGTAGGATATTAAATAGATTGCAGCGTTTACAAAATATGTAAAGGTAGTGAATACATGGAATTTAACCATGCAATACATCAAGATAATACACATGCTAAAGTAACAATTATTGACAATGAAATATTAAAATATACGTCAAATATCATTTTCCCATTTATAGTTGGCGTTATTTTGTTTATATGTGGTTTAGTCGTCTTTATTGTCATTTTTGGTTTTCTTTCAGCGACAATAACTGGACAATATAGCTTTATGGCTAGTGGGCTCGTTGCGCTTGTTGTTTCGTATAGTTTATTTAAAGGTTTACACAATAAAATCTTTGAAAAAGAAGTTACATTGTACCAATATGGACATGAACGTTACGAATTCATCATTGGTAACCAACAATATACAGGGTATTACAAACATGTTGATAAAGTAAGATTACGACGATACTTTGGGGATACAACGTTATTTGCGCCAGATATTTCGTTAACACTCGTAACATTAAATGGCACGTTTAAGTTTGCGACTACACGAATAGGAGCACAAGAAGCTATAGGAAAAATGGAGGCTCATTTTAAACGTCTATCTCAATGAATAGAGTTCGCTGTAAAAATAGTGAAAGTCGATAATAGTGATGAGTGAAGTAAATTGAATCATATGGAGTCAGAGCTTATAATATACATAAGTTTTAAAAAAGGTGGATAATTACATGAATATTAAAAAATATTTAATTTTTATTATAGGTGCGCTAGGCGGTTTACTTTATGGTTACGATAATGGGATTATTTCAGGTGCTTTAACCTATATCCCTAAAGATATTCCGTTAACAAGCTTTCAAAGTGGTTTAGTTGTGTCATCTATGCTGTTTGGTGCCGTTATTGGTGCAGGTAGTAGCGGGCCGCTATCAGATAAGATTGGACGACGTCGTTTAGTACTATTTATTGCGATTATCTTCGCATTAGGTGCATTTATTTTAGCAATTGCGCCTAATGTTACGATATTAGTTCTTGGACGAATTGTCATAGGCCTAGCTGTAGGGGGTTCAATGGCAACAGTGCCAGTGTATTTATCTGAATTAGCACCAACAGAACTACGTGGTTCATTGGGTTCATTGAACCAACTGATGATTACAATCGGCATTTTGGCAGCTTATTTAGTAAGCTATGGCTTTGCAGATATGGGCGCATGGCGCTGGATGCTTGGACTTGCAGTGGTACCATCTATTATTTTATTAATAGGTATTGCTTTTATGCCGGAAACCCCAAGATGGCTATTAGAAAATAAAACAGAAAAAGCAGCGCGTCACGTAATGCAAATTACATATAGTGATGAAGAAATCGACCGTGAGATTAAAGAAATGAAAGAACTTGCTGAAAAGACGGAGAGTAGTTGGTCGGTATTAAAATCTAAATGGTTAAGACCGACGTTAATCATCGGTTGTACGTTTGCTATCTTACAACAGTTTATTGGTATTAATGCTGTTATCTTCTATGCATCACCTATTTTAACAAAAGCTGGCTTTGGAGAATCAGCGTCAATCTTAGGTTCTGTAGGCATTGGTGTAGTAAATGTGCTTGTAACAGTTCTGGCATTATTTATTGTCGATAAAATAGATCGTAAAAAATTATTGGTTGTCGGTAATATCGGTATGGTGGCTTCTTTAGTAATTATGGCAATCTTGATTTGGACGTTAGGCATTCAATCATCTGCATGGATTATTATTGTTTGCTTATCACTCTTTATTGTATTCTTCGGTGCGTCTTGGGGACCAGTGTTATGGGTAATGTTACCAGAATTATTCCCAACGCGTGCACGTGGTGCTGCAACAGGGATTGCAACCTTAGTATTGAATATTGGTACGCTTATCGTGGCACAATTGTTCCCAATGATTAATGCAGCATTAGATGTTGAATGGGTATTCTTAATCTTTGCGGCAATTGGCGTTGTAGCCTTAATCTTTGTTATTAAGTTCTTGCCAGAAACAAGAGGCCGTAGCTTAGAAGAAATAGAAATTGAGCTTAGACAGCGTGCTGGTGTAAAAACAGAACAGTAACAATTAAATCATGTAATAATGGTCAATCATTGTAGCGATGTTAAAAACATTCTTAGGAAAGGTGATATTATTTTTAATAAAGAACAACATCCCAAATTATTAACTGTACTGCATATCATTATGATTGTCTTTGTCGGGTTAGCTGTCTTAACATTATTAATCAGTATCATTGCCCATTTTATTGTAGGTGGTCGTCCATTTTATCATTTTGCATATGTATTGTTTATCATTGGCATGCTTGCTGAAGTTAGTATTAATATTATACAGCGTCAGACTCAAGCTGTGGTGTTAAGTATAATAATGATTGTGTTAGCAATCATTATTATTTTCGCTGATTAATTGAGTAACAAAGTGAAATTATATTTATAAAAGAAATAATAACATCATAAAAGGAGTGTTATTTTGAGTGAGCGACGTAGATCGATCATTAGTAGTTTATTATTGATATTAGCGGTTATCATCATCAGTGCTGTGGTTTTGTGTGATATCATCAATTTTATAGCTGGAATATCGGTAAACCATCATATCATTAATACTCAGTATAATATGTACTTTGTATTTGTTAGCATGTTATTATGGATTATATCTGAAGTGTTTGATAAGCAGTATGTTAAAGCTGTAATCATAGCGCTTGTTGTTGGTGTACTAACAATCATCGCGTTGATAATTTGAAAGATTGTCTCTTTTTATAAAAAGTCATCAATATAATTCAGGACAAATGTCTGATTTTAAAATATAGAGTTTGGGCCATAATTATATTTTAGGCTCTGAGTTCTATATTGGCAGTAGTTGACTGGATTGAAAATACGCGTATACCAAGCTTTTTTCAATACTAGTCAACCTTGCCGGGGCGGGACTACGAATTCATTATGAATTCTGTCCCGCTCCCTTTTTATATTCAATACTTCGTATAGTTGACGCTTTTGCTTAGTGGGTAGCTTACTTTGTTAGAAAAACTGGTTTAGCCAGTTTTTCGGTGCTAAACGAATGAGGTAACTTGTGTATAAAATCAGCATAACATATGTTATACAATTGAAATTTCTATTATGATAGTTCTAGCCGATCAATCGTCACATTAAGATTAAAATAATCTTGTAACAGCTGACGATAATTTTGAGGTGTGACGTCGTATTGTACTTTTTTGTTTTGTTTAGTCACCGTAAGATGTTGTTGGGACATTGTTACACGACCATATGATTTAGGCTGTGTGATGAGTAAGTTTTGAACAAAGATAGAATCGGGATGTGTCTCATTATAGTTAATTTTATCTTTAAATGCATCAATTGAAGATGCTTTTAATATTGCATCGTATTTCGTTTTCCAAGTATCACTTTCCCATTTTTGGACAAAAAATCTTGTTTTATTTTCATTTTCAAATATGGCACGAAATGTTCCAGATATATCTTGTACAGGTTGACTATCTTGTTCTAAAGTAATAGGCATCGCATGAAGTGGTAAATCACCAAATCCTACATCGGTCACATAATATGTCCCTTGTAATGGAACGACGAGTGACACGTGTGAGCCTTCTAACCGATGTCCCCCGTTTGCTGTGTGAACGGTAGCTGACATCATCTGTGCATCAAAACCTTTAGCTTTTAAATATGCCTGGAATAACGTGTTTAATTCATAACAAAAACCTCCGCGATGGTTGTCGACAATTTTATGGTATAAATCATTGATGTCGACAGAGATAGGTATGCCATTTTGAACGTTGATATTTTCAAAAGGCACCGTATACATAAAGCGTGTTGCATAATCATTTAGTGCTTCTAGCGATGGTTCTGAATAGCGTTCAGAATCAATGCTCATATAGTGCTCAAACGCTCGGATATTCATCATAAAATCTCCTTTTATAATCAGTTATAGACGCAATGTTAACAATCGTTATATCTTGTTACAATTATGATGTTTTATCAATTTTTAAAAATAAAAAAACGGGGTAACATCATCCCCGTTTTATTAAAGCAGTGCTATTTTTATAGTACACCATCAGGTTCTTCGGGTAACAATTGACCACCATCGATAACTAGGCTTTGGCCAGTAATAAATTTTGCTTCTTGTGACGCAAAGAATGTTACCGCATAACCAATATCTAAAGGTTCGCCTAATTCATGTGTAGGAATAATTTTACGTGTGCCTTCTAAATAAGCTTCACCTTGAGCTTTTAATCCGTCAGTTAATACATTTCCTGGTTGTACAGCGTTTACAGTTATACCATATTTCGCATACTCTAGTGCCGCACTGCGCATAAAGCCTAATTGACCTGCTTTAGAGGCACCATAGTGCGCCCAACCTGGGTAGCCAGTAATTGGCCCAGTAACAGAAGAAGTAATGATGACACGACCATAACGCTGTGCTTTCATTACTTTTAACACAGCTTGTGTTACAAAAAACATACCTTTTAGATTAATATTTTGAATATAATCCCAATCTGCTTCAGTCAATGATTCGATATCAATTTGTGGGTATACACCTGTGTTTGATGCCAGAATATCAATGCGTTCATATTTAGCAACAATTTGATCAACGACGTCTTTAACTTGGTCATGCTGTGTGACATCTAACTCAATGAAGTCTCCGTTCAATTCACGTGCCGTTTCTTTACCACGTGTGTCATCAATATCCCCAATAATCACTTTAGCACCTGCTTGGGCTAATGCTGCTGCAATGCCTTTGCCAATACCATTAGCACCGCCAGTAACGAGTGCAATTTGATTTGTTAACTTAAACATTCCATCACCTCATGATTAATTAATTTTCACTCTCTCTATTCCATCAAAAAGGAGATCTTAAACCAATTAAATCATAAATGCTATTTGACAATACAAGGCATGACTATTCTGGTAGGTTAATGTTGTTATAACGTTTTTCCAATGTTAAATACAATTCTCGTACATAGCGATGCGCTTCATCTAATGATAAATGTGGCTGTACTTCGTCATAGCGTGTTTGCTGCTCATGAGATAAATCTTGCTTAGTTACGCGTGTATATTCTCTTGAGATAAATGTAATTAAATGTTCGTAATACTCAGTTTCAAAATGATCACACCTAATTAAGTGAATAAATGAGTGAAGCTCACCCTGATTGTTTATAAGTACGCTATTTACGATGTCAATTTCAGTTTGCACGTCATTTTTAAATGAGAGTAGCGGTGAAAGCACAATGAGATAAAAAAATAGTAAAGCAAAGATTAAACCAGCTATAATCGTCCAATTATCTGGAAATATGGTTCCATGGACAAATATATTATCTTTATTATTTTTTAAATATATATTTCCTAAATAAGGCAATATAGCAGATATTGGTATGGTTGGAAACATGATTAAGACAAATTTCCAATAATCTTTATTAAATCGTTTAAGTTTTGTATATGTTAAATTTGAAAAGCTATCATTTGTCAATACTTCTTCCATGGTTAGTGACCTTTCTTATGTATGGCGTAGTAGTTTTATTATATATAAATATTGAAGTATAAATTATATGAAATAATTTGTTGTTTATTTAGACTGATATAAAATTAGTTGTTCAAGTGCTCTTTTGAAAAGTTTTTTCAAAATACTAAAAAAGATTGATAATAATTTTCTGCGACATTATAGTATATGTGAAAACGAACCCATATACATACAATGTGGTTCTTGCTTATTGGGAGGAGTGTAAACAGTGAACAAAGTTTTTGAGAAAGCACAACAATTTGGGAAATCATTTATGTTGCCTATTGCTATTTTACCTGCTGTTGGATTATTACTTGGCATAGGAGGTGCACTTAGTAATCCAAACACAGTCAAAGCTTATCCAGTATTAGATGTAGCCATACTACAGAATATTTTTACATTAATGTCTAGTGCAGGAAACATTGTCTTTCAAAATTTACCAGTTATTTTTGCGATTGGTGTTGCTATAGGCCTAGCGCGTAGTGATAAAGGGACGGCTGGACTAGCTGCATTGATTGGCTTTTTAATCATGAATGCCACCATGAATGGGATGCTAGTCATAACTGATGGTTTAGCTAAGACAACGGAGCTTGCAAAGCATGGACAAAGTATGGTGTTAGGAATTCAAACGATAGAAACAGGTGTTTTTGGTGGGATTGTTACAGGTATTTTGACGGCTTATTTGCATAATAAATATAATAAAATTACGTTACCTGCTTATCTTGGTTTCTTTAGTGGTTCTCGTTTTGTACCTATTGTCACAGCGATAAGTGCTATTTTTCTTGGCGTTATCTTGTTTTATATTTGGCCTACAGTGCAAAGTGGGATTTTTAATGCGGGCGGTTTAGTTGAAAAAACAGGCGTTATTGGTACATTCTTCTTTGGTTTTATTTTAAGATTACTTGGTCCATTTGGGTTGCATCATATTTTTTATTTACCATTCTGGCAAACAGGTCTTGGAGGTTCATTAGAAGTTGGAGGCCATATGGTACGTGGTACGCAGAATATCTTTTTAGCACAGCTAGGAGATCCACATGTCACACATTATTTCTCAGGTATTTCACGCTATATGTCTGGCCGTTTTATTACGATGATGTTTGGGTTATGTGGCGCGGCATTGGCCATTTATCATACGGCTAAACCACAACATAAAAAGGTTGTTGGTGGATTAATGTTGTCTGCAGCATTAACATCATTTTTGACAGGGATTACCGAGCCGTTAGAATTTAGTTTCTTATTTGTTGCGCCAGTATTGTATTTAATTCATGCATTTTTAGATGGCTTGGCCTTTATGATGGCAGATATTTTTAATATCACGGTAGGACAAACATTTAGTGGTGGGTTTATCGATTATATTTTATTTGGTGTTTTACAAGGTAATGATAAGACAAATTATCTGTGGGTCATTCCTATTGGTATTGTGTGGTTTGTCTTATATTATGTGATTTTCAGAACATTGATTACTGTTTTTAACTTTAAGACACCTGGTCGAGAAGATAAAGAAGCACAACACACAGTAGCTGCAACAGAGCGCGCTGAAACAATTGTCCAAGGGTTAGGCGGTAAAGAAAATATTGAGGTCGTAGATTGCTGTGCAACGCGGTTGCGTGTAACACTTAAAGATGGTGACTTACTTGATAAATCCACACTGTTAAAGACCGATGCCAAAGGTGTAATTGTTAGAGGTAACGGCGCTCAGATTGTATACGGTCCTCACGTTACGACAATTAAAAATGAAGTTGAAGAATTATTAGAACAATCATAGGGAACATAGTTTAAAATATGCTTTTTCATCGTTAAATATGATATATATAATATGATTTCGAACGGGAGCGGGGCAGAATTTATTATGCATTCTGTCCCGCTCCCCGGCAAGGTTGACTAGGATTGAAACAAGCTTGGTATCAACGTATTTTCAATCCAGTCAACTACTGCATGATGTTCCAGATTCGTTCTCTCATAATGTCATTCTATATTGTGAGTCCACCATCAACATATAGAACTTGTCCTGTCATAAAACGGCTCCAATCACTTGCTAAAAACATTACAGGTCCAGCAATATCATCTGGGACGGTATAGCGGCCTAAAGGTGTTTGCTGTATCAATTGTTGTTTAAGCTGTTCTTTCGTAGCTAGTGTATTATTTGTTGGATAGACAAGGCCAGGAGCAACACAGTTTACGCGAATACCATACTTACCTAAATCTATTGCTAAATTTTTGGTGTAGGCTTCTAGTGCACTTTTAGCTACATTATAAGAATGGTAAGGGACGATGGGCCGTTTAATTAAATTTGTTGTCATATTAATAATTGAAGCTGCTTGTTGTTGCTTTAAATAGGGTAAGGCTGCTTGTATCACATTATGCGTATACAGCAGTGCGCCCTCAAATTGTGTCGCGTAATCTTGCCAATTCATCTCATCTGCGACTTGACGGGTTTCAGCATTAAATTCGAATGGACGAAAGGCATTGTTTACAACGCATGAGAGTTTGCCATAATTATTCTGTATATAATGCATCATCTCATCTACTTGTTGACGTTGATTGATATCTGCTTGTATCGCTTCAGCAATACCGCCATGTGCTTGACATCGTGACACAGTTTTTTGTGCCGCTTGTGTATTGGATTTATAGTTGATAATAACGTGTGCACCGGATTGAGCACATGCTTCTGCGATGGCACTGCCAATACCTCTACTTGCACCAGTGATGAGTATGACTTGGTCTTGTAACGTAGTCATCATCATTCCTCCTTCTTTGAAAATTAAATTTCATAATCGACAAAATGTTCACTGCTGGATAATAATGGTTGTTCAATATCGACAAAGCTTAGTAAATCACGTAAGTTAAAGCCACCATCATGATGCCAACCAGCTTCCGGTAAAGTCATTGTTTCAAGACTTGAAAAACGACAGACACCTACTTGAGCCAGTGCTTCAGACCACTGAAACATTTTTTCAGTCGCAGCTGCAATGCCAACCGTTTGCAAATATGAACGATAAGGTGTGAGCAGCTGTGTTAGCTGTGTAATGTTGGTAAATGGCATAATTCTAACAAATCGATTTAATGGACTTGGTAAAAAGGTTAATTGTTTATGGAAGGTGACAATCCATGACGCATGAGCACCTTTAAAAACATGTATATCATCAGTAAGTAAAGCTTGCGTCTCTGCTTGTTGTAACCAATGTGATCTGGTCATACTATCTTGTAAATTGAATGATTGAACAGGGAAAAGTTGTTCAAGTTGTTGTAGCTGATGTGCAATCATTTGAGCAACTTGTAGAGGATGATAGTTGCCACCCTGTTGTATAAAAATCATTTGTGGTGAATAACAGCCTTGCTGATCATAGTTAGTAATTTCCCGGGCAATATTTCGAGTTACTTGCTCTACTTTATTAGGAGATAATGTTTCATTGCCTATTAAGGCTAAGCTGACCTTTTCGCCATAAGCTAAGAAACGTTTAGTCACGGGAATTCGTTGAGCAATGGCAGACAGAACATCATTATTGCCGTAACCTAAAATAACGTCTGATTGTTCAATGGCAATACTTTCTAATTGTGTCTCGCCACCAGGCCAATAAATGACGGCGAAGCATTGAGCAATAACAGGATCGATTTCCGCAATAATTTCTGCGAACCAACTAGCTAAAAAGGGTTCAGCATGCGGTAATTTACAAATGCTACCAGATTTCACTAATAAGCTACTAATAAAGCTCCATAATGGTAGTCCTGGTATATTGCCAGACCATAAATGGGTGATGAGTGCAGGACTAACGGCCTTAGTATAACCCCCTTTATGATTTGGAATAAACTGATTAAGTATTTGTGGGTTAGGTAAGTCTTCCGCGATAAAACGATGTAGTTGATGCTTCCGGAAAGTCATTAAATAACGCGTTAGCCCAACCTTTATTATGTCAAAAGGATAACCCGTTGATTGCGGTAAAATTTCTTCAGCTAATTGACGCCATTTAGATGTGCGGTCTAATAATATCTGGATGGCGTGATCAATTACGTCAATGATGTCATTAATCGTATATGCTTGTAAATGATATCTGGCCGATTTAATTTGATGACACACGTTAGTTAATTGAGATTGTGTTAAGTCTGGAATTTTCACGGTATAGTTGCCCACTTGAATTGTTTGATAATGAATGTCTTCAGCCTTTAGAAAAGGGACATAGCCAAGTTGTATGGTCACGTTAATCCTCCTTTATTTCATCGTGTTTAAAAATGACTCAACAGCTAGGGAGCAACCTTTAGCTAAAGCGCCTTCAGTGCGTCCATGTAAGATAAAGCCATCATTTCGTGCTTCACCAATATCTTCCATCATAATTGCAGCAACAGAATTATAATTAGCTAAGTCATAATGAATTAAGACACCTTTTTCTCCATTTGGAACAGGTTCTAATGTGAGCGGATTAACAATTCTACTACGACACCAATGAGGTCCGTGCTTGATTGAAGGTGACACCGCATTGCCATCATCATAAAATTGCGTACTTAATTCTGTGACACCATACATATTGATACATTTATCTTTTGGCACACCAAATCGTTTTTCTAATGTGCTATAAAATTCTGATTGAGGTACATCGCGAGATTGATTTTTATAGCCTCCAGTATCAAAGATAAAGCTATCTTTAGGTAGTTTAAAATAAAGGCCGTGGTCAGCTAAATAATCCAAGAAATGAACCAAACTATAACTTGCGCCTAATAATGCATAAGGTGTTCCTTGTGCTTCGGCATGACGTAAAGATTGCACCACTGACTCAAATTGAATGCCCTGTTGATTAATAAATGTGTCACTAAGTGAGGTTCCAAATTGTTGTTTAACAACCTCTAAGTAATGCGCTAAAGATGAATGGGGCATATCATTAGGGCTAGGGAATAAGATACCCATATCAATACGTTCTATCTGAGGCATGACCTTTTGCTTAAAAAATTTCGTCATAGCTAAATCATAAACATCTAAATCTAGATGATAATTTTTTCCTTTGATTCCGCGTGTCGTACCGCTTGTCATAAAGACATATGCTGCATCTTCTGGAGGAATCGCACTAAAGGTCGCTTGTTTAAAGGCGTCTATAGGTACGGCAGGAATATCTTGCCATTGACGCACAGTTTGAGGTGTCTTGCCTTGGGCGATACAAAATTTTTGATAGTCTAAATTATGATTAAATTGAAAGTTAAAAAGCGTGAGCGCCATTTGTGGAAAATCTTCTGATTTACCGTCAGTAATAAAGTTAGTCATCTGTTGTTTTATTTGTGTAATATCCATTGGGACAGCCTCCTAAGCATAAATAAAAAGCAGGATACACCATCATATAATGGTACATCCTGCTCAGCGGTAATTAAATCTAATCACTTTCCTACGTTGGTATTAGCCATATCAGGTTCAATGGTTGAAGTAAGTTACTTCTCTCAGCAAGATGCACCCATAGTGATGTATAATATTGGAATACTTTTATTATATTGAAGATAGATCGTGTATGCAAAAATAATTTTGACATTGTATTTTAAATGAACTATATTTTAAGTAATGCAGATATAAGTACTAGGGGTGTTTTCGAACTGAGATGGTGTCATCCAAACCCTTTGAACCTGACCTAGTTAATACTAGCGTAGGGAAGTATATAGGATGCGGGATATATATACTTTTTTTACGAGGTTGAGACAGAAACAGCTTATGCTTTCGGAACCAAAAGTTCTGAAACTAGATTGTTGTCTCTCTCTTTTTTTGTACTTTTCTGCTCAATGTTATCGAAGGAGTAGAGTAAGAATGAAAAGATTGACGTTAGCAGATATTTTAGTCACCGTATTAATTAGTTTTATTTTTGGAATTATTTATAAAATGGTAGGCTTAACCGTTGCCGCATTAAAACCACTAGGATTGCATTTAGACCAAATTGCATATGGTTTATGGTTTATCGCGGCGATTGTTGCTTTTCTTATCATTCGTAAACCGGGTGTTGCCATTTTAGCAGAACTTGCAGCTGGCGCAGGAGAAACAATATTATCTGGCGAGTTAAACATGTCAATCATCATGCACAGTCTTGCACAAGGTCTTGCATGTGAATTGATTTTCTTAATTTTTAAATATAAGTCAACGAAAGCATCTGTTGCCATGTTGGCAGGGGCAACTGCAGGAATTTTTACCGTTCCTGTCGATTGGTTCTTTAATTATTTAGGCAATATGCCGTGGTGGAATGTGATATTACTTTATACGATTCGCATTTTAAGTGGAACCATTTTATCAGGATTATTTGGCTATTATATTGTCCTATCACTAGAGAAAACAGGTGTTACACGCTTGTATCAATCATCGACGAAAAAAGATATCGATTCGTTATAAAGATACAGTGATAACTTTGATTATTAAAAAGAAAGTCTGGGACATCATTATGTTTTAGGCTATAAACTATATATTGTCACTAGTTGACTGGGTTGAAAATACGCTGGATACCAAGCTTTTTCAATCATCTAAAACGCTGAATTATTATATAATAGTAAAAGTCACATCGTATAAAACAGGCTAAGAAAAAGATTCTAAAATAATAGCACAAAGATGATTTATATCAAACCATCTCTGTGCTTCTTTTATATACAACACTTAATATTGTGTATACCCCAACTTGCTTTGCTTGATGAATTTCTTTTTAGAAATTCTCTTTGTTGGGGCCCCGCCCCCAACTTGCTTTGCTTGATGAATTTCTTTTTGAAATTCTCTTTGTTGGGGCCCCGCCCCCAACTTGCTTTGCTTGATGAATTTCTTTTTGAAATTCTTTTTGTTGGGGCCCCGCCCTAACTTGTCAGAGGTATTGATGTCCTAGACTGTGAAAAGTTAGGCTTTGACGTGTTGTTTAGGTATAACTAAGAAAGCTACTATAAAGGCTGAAATGACCATACATGCACCGACAATAAGGGCGATAGTTGCTGCCATATGAGGTGTGTGGTTTATCTCTAAAGTTGAATAAACAGTTGTTACTACAGCGATACCGAATGCGGCACCTAATGTAGAGGTCATTTTAATGATACCTGAAGCCATACCGACCTTAGATTCAGGTGCATTAGATACTGCAGTTGATAGCGCTGGTGTGGCGAAGAAGCCCAATCCCAGTCCTATAAAAGAGAAACCAATAAGAGCAATGATGTAATACAGGATATGTGGTAAGAAGTTTAAGGCAAGCAACAAAATACCTACACTAATTGATATTGGACCAGCCATCAATGGGATTTGTGGGCCTTTTTTCTGCATAAAACGCTCACCAATACGTATCATTAATAGACTGCCTAGCATATAAGGGATAGTAATCAGTCCAGCTTGTGCTCCGGTTAAACCTAAGCCCGCTTGCGCAAAAATATTGAATAAAGCAAGTGAACCAATCACGGTATTTACTAATAAATTGGCAATTGTTGTTCCAATATAGACCTTGTTTGAAAATAAACTAAAGTCGATAAAGGGATGCCGTTGTCGTTGTTCGTAAAAATAAAAGATAAATAACGTGAGTACAAATATAATCATCAAGGTTAAAATGGTTGGGCTTAACCAGCCAATTTTTGATCCTTGCGTAATCACTACATTGACACTGACCATCATGATTACAAAGACAATGATACCGATGACATCAAAGCGTTTACCATCGCTAGAACGATCTTTGGATTCAGGTGTACCACGCAATAAGATAATTGCGATAAACGCAAAGATGATAGATAGGATAAAAATCCAACGCCAACCTACATAAGTTGCAATAGTACCAGCGAATAATGACGCTAAACCTGTACCACCATAAGAGCCAAATGACCAGAAACTTAAAGCTTTTTGCCGTTCTTCACCAGTAAAAAATTGATTAATTAAAGCAATTGTAGAAGGCAATAAACAAGCTGCTGACAATCCTTGTAAGACACGTCCTGTTAATAATAAGATAGGCATGTTTGAGATAATGAGTGCTAAAGAACCAATAATGCTAAGGATTAATCCGATGTTGGTCATTTTGACACGGCCTAATTTATCAGATAATCCGCCTGCTACAACGATAAAGACGCCTGTAAGTAATGAGGTTAAGCTCACTGCTATATTAACTACACTCATGTCTATTTTATAGTCATGTTGCACATGAGGTGCAATATTCAATAATGATTGCGCAAAAAGCCAATACGTTAAAATACCTAATATAATTCCAATAATAAGTTGTTTACCTTTTTGATATGAATTTGACATACTCATCACGACCTATTCCTTAATAACTTGATGCTCTGATGCGGTTTGAGCTGCAATACGACCAAATGTAAAGATATCAGCTAGTGCATTACCACCTAATCGGTTACCAGCATGTATACCTCCTGCAACTTCACCAGAAGCATATAAACCTTGAATGACTTGGCCATTAATATCGAGTACTTGAGCACCTGTGTTAATACTTAAACCACCCATGGTATGATGCACGGCAGGTTTTCGTGGTGTTGCATAGAATGGTGCTTTTTCAATTTTAAGATCAAAGGCATTTTTACCAAAATCATCATCATGTCCTTTGTCGACAGCAGCGTTATAGCGCTCTATTGTATTGATAAATGTGTCAGGATTTATATTTAATTTTTCAGCTAGTGCCGCTAATGTATCAGCTTTAACGAGTGTGCCGTCTTCAAGCTCATGATTAATCTTATCTTCAGATGTATTCATTGCGAGTTCTTTAATATTCGCATCTGCAATGATGTAGAATAAGCCGTCAGGTTGTTCTAAAGCAGCTTTGGATAAGACATCACGACTTTCAAACTCATTGACAAAACGTTTACCATCTTTATTGACGAAGATAAAGTTTGATGGTGTCACGATTAAGCCAGTAAAGAGTGCACCTGTTTTCGGATCGGAAATAGGCATCATTTGTGTGAAGCCCATGCCTACAAGTTGTGCACCCGCTTGAGCACCTAAGCGAATACCGTCACCAGTAATGGCAGGGGAATTAGTAGTTTTAATATCATCAGGTATGTTATCCCAATACGTATTGTATTGTTGGAGCATTTTCGTATTAGCACCAAAACCACCTGTAGCAAGAATGACACCGTAACGTGCGCGAATATGCACTTTGGCACCATTTGCTTTACGTGCTTCAACACCAACCACTTTATGGTCTTCAACAATCAGTTTTTCAGCTGTCGTTTCTGTAAAAATACGTCCGCCGTTTGTTTTAACATAGTTACTTAACGTCTCTACATATTCTAAACCTTGTGCTTTCATAGGTTTATGGCCACGACGCCATAACGCACCTACAGGCATATCAACGAAAGAACGGTCAAAATGAACACCTTTGTCTGTCAACCATTTAACAGATGTTAATACATTGTCTGTTAATGTTTTAACTAAATCATATTGTCCAGAAATCTCTTCGCCGTATTTATCTGTGCGCTTACCACCAAGATAAGTTTGTATACGATGTAATTCGATTGAATCAAAGAGATAAGGTTTCTCTTCTTCTGTAGCGTTCAAATAGTCTTTGATTTGATCTTTCACTTTGTGGAAATCTTCTAGGTAGTCCTCAGCAATGTTTGCTTCGTCTAATGATAAGAGTTCACGTAATGTATCTCTTTCACCAGCGAGTGCAGGGAAGCGATTTTGCCATTGTGGTTCTGGTGCGTTGACTTGGCCACCAGTTCGAATTGTATTACCACCAATAGCAGGGAATTTTTCCAACATAATAACCTCTTTGTTATTATCCAAAGCTGTAGCAGCTGCACTTAATCCAGCACCACCCGTGCCAATTACAACAATATCTGTCGTTTCTTCTATTGTTTCATTTGACCATTGCACAACAGGTTTTGGTCTAGCTCGTAAAATATCTGGATCTTCACCAGCTTGAGTGATGGCATCGGCTATACCATCAATAATACCTTGGCTGGTTACGGTAGCACCTGAAATGACATCAACATTTAATGTTTGTCCGTCGATAATATCGCGAGGTAAACGTTCAAAGACAGGATTAGCAATTCCTTCAGACTCGCCGCTGTCATCCACATGAACGCTTATAATTTTATCTTTAGACAGTTCTACTTGCATTGGCAAATTACCATTATGTCCTTTTGCATAAACGTTGTAAACTCCTGCTTTAAACGCTACTTTTTTATTTTGTAATGCTTTTAATTTTTCATATTTTCTATGTTCTTCGGCCTTATCAAGAATCATAAAGTCCATGACTTTCCATAAAGGTGAAGGAATGTGTAGCGTTTGTTGATCGTGTATATCTGCGAAATCTTCTACAGTTTCGTCATTTAATATTTTTTCTAACCAATTTGGCTCGACTAAATAAGCTTTACCAACACTCATTAAATCATAGCCTAGAGTCAAGGCTTCTTCTGCATCTGCACGTTGTGCAATGCTTCCAACACCCATGATTGGAATCTCTGCCAATGTTTCATTTTGAAGGGATAAATATTTATTAATTAGCGGTTCAGTATCATCTTGGTTAACGATAGAAGTTCGTTTATAGCTATTAGCAGAAATATGGAAGTAATCTGGATGGTACTGTGCCAAGGTGTTAAGTAAGAACATCGTATCTTCAAAGCGAATACCAGGTTCTTCTATTTCTTCAGGGGAGAAGCGGTAACCAATAATAAAATTTTGCGCATGATGTTCTGAGGCAACTTGTTGTACTTTTTTCAATACTTCAACGGGGAAGTTTGTTCGTTTTTCTCGTGATCCGCCCCAGTCATCTTGTCGGCGGTTAGAGTGTGGAGAGAAAAATTGTTGTAGAAGGTACGTGTTAGCACCATGAATTTCAACACCATCAAAACCTGCTTCAATGGCACGTCTCGTTGCTTCTCCAAAGCGTTCAATCATGTTTAAAATTTGATTGTGGGTCATTTCTCGTGGTACTGAAGCGTCAGGTCTTAAAGCAGCTACTGGACTAGCAGAAATAGGTGTTTCACCAGCATTTAATTTTGGATTAGCCATACGACCAGCATGATATAGTTGTAAAATTGCTTTCGAACCTTTTGATTTAATGGCATCGGCTAAGCGTGTTAAACCAGGAATCTTTTCATCCGTATCGATACCTATAGCGCCAGGAAAGCCTCTACCGTGGTCTTCAACGAAGCAACTTTCGACAATTATTGCTGATGCACTCCCAGCTCTAAATTGGTAGTAGTCAATCATCTCTCTAGTGACGCTACCATCAAAATAGCCAGCTTGAATCGTCATTGGTGCCATTAAAACACGATTCTTTAATGTTGCACCACAATGTAGTGTCAGCTGATCAGTAATGTGTTTATCCATAATAACATCCTCCTGAGTGTGTATTGTGAAAACATTCACAATATGATGTAAAAAATATATGCTCTTATGAGCAAAGATTATAAATGCAATTTTGTTCTTAATTGATGTGTAAACAAGATGTCATGATTTTTGCGTATAATCACTCCTTCAACTCCGTCGATTTGGTTTAACAAATCAATATTCTGTTGCGCGTAGCCGAAGCTACATAGCGTTGACCAAATTTCGCCATCTATAGAATGGTTAGAAATAATCGTAACACTTGCAATATCATTGTTCACTGGGTAGCCAGTAGTACTATCCAAAATATGATGATACAGTTGACCATCTTGATAGAAATAGCGCTCATAAATACCAGATGTCACGACTGATTGTTGCTGTATCTCTACGGTTAATAATGGTAATCCATCGTGATGAAATGGGTCTCTAATACCTACATGCCAAGTTTTGTGTGTAGCAGGACTGCCAATTGTAATGACATTACCTCCAAGATTGATAATGCCTGAAGTTACACCATTTTGAAGAAAAAATGCTTGTAATTCGTCGGCAAAATAACCTTTTGCAATTGCACCTAAATCGATTTCCATACCATGCTGTGCTAAAAAAATCTCATGTTTGGCATCGTTTAAGTATAAGTGATGTGGTTGAATGCGTCTTAGTCGTTGTTGAATTTCTGTGTTTGTGGGTAATTGAGCATCTTCAAAGCCAATTCGCCATAACTTGACGAGGGGACCAATTAAAATATTTAATTTTAGATTGGATGACATTGATGCTTGATGTGCTTTTTTAATAAGATGAAACAATTCAGGATGTACCTGAACTGGACGAATACCGGCTTGTTGATTGATTGCCATCAACTCTGATTGGGTATTGTTCGCGCTAAAACGTTGTTCCCAAGCTCTAATTTTGGCTTCAGCGAGATCGAATAAGTATTCTGCATCATCGTGATTGATAGATAGTTGTATGAGGGTTCCCATTGCCTTAATTTGCCGTTTGTTCAATAGACAGCCCTCCTTTTTAAATTGCTTCGAAACTTTGTCAACGTTCAATTATTATCATAGCATGCATACAATAATAAATGATTGATGTCATTAAAATGTCATAATAATATTATGCTATTATTTTTAATAATCATAATAAGTAATTCTTAATGTATTTTAATTGTTTAACTAGTGGATATGTCATGATTATAGTTGTGTTATAGGGGTATTTAGTAGATAAATAATAAGTTGTTTTATATTTGGCTTGCTTATTGGATTGGCCTTAACATAAACAACGGAAATGCAAGGAGTGTGAATGATGCGTAATCAAAATGACAAATTAAAATGGTCAAGTCTCATTATGGGAACCCTATTATTGATTACTGCTATTATTATTTTTAGTCATCCGGTTAAAAATTTTTATGCCTTAACGTGGCTAATTGGTGTATTTATTGTGATTAATGGTATATTAGGGCTCTTTTTCAGAAGAGCAGCCAAGGCGATGACTGGTAGTGGCACTTTAACAACGTTTATGGCGATAATTGACATTATATTTGGTCTACTAGTCATGTTCAATGTTGGTGTAGGCTCAGCCTTTTTTATCTACATGTTTGCCGTTTGGTTTGTGATTAGCTCAGTCATTGGTTTAATGACATTGTCAGGACAAGGGCGATTTAAAGGACTATCAATTTTGATCAATATGCTTGGTTTGCTATTTGGTATTATTCTGCTGTTTAATCCAATGATGGGAATGGTCATTGTATCGATGATGATTGGCATAAGTTTTACCATCATAGGCGTAATGTATATCGTGGATGGATTGGCTTAAATTTAAATTATTTATAATAGTTGAACAGATTGTGATATAAACACTAGAAATTTAGCCAGTAAATGAGTTTACAAAAACTCATTTACTGGCTTCTTTATTCATAATACGTCGTATGATTGACTCGTATGCATAGAGTGCTATCTCTTCACCCCAACTTGCTTTGTTTGGCGAATTTCTTTTCGAAATTCTCTTTGTTGGGGGGCCGGTCTTTGTCGAACACTGTATTCTCGGGTGTCTCGTTATATATATTACGTATTCATGTGTCGTTTTACGGCGAAGTTTTTTAAGAAATAAGCATGGTAACATGATGCAACATCTGCTACTAATAAAACTTCGGTTTTTATGCGTTCAAATGATATTGTGGAAACTATACTTGATAAAAAGATTTTGGCGTTGCAATTTTAATCCGTTCTATTTATGTTCCACACTGTCTTTTCACTTGTTATAGATTGTAAATGAATAAAAGAAAATAATAGGCTATAATCGGTATAAAGACTTAGCGGAGGTACTGATATGACATATAATTTTGATGAAATCATTGATAGACGTTCAACCAATGCGATGAATGTTGAAGGCTATCTGCCATATTTATTTGATAATGCAGATGTGTCAGATTTACAACATACTGATGACTTAATTCGCTTATGGATAGCGGACATGGATTTTGCGACACCTGACGTGGTACTGAATGCCATTCGTCGTCGTTTAGATCAAAAAATTTTAGGCTACACACAAGTATTCCATGTGGATTATTACAACGCATTTGTTAAATGGACGCAATCACGTTACGGCTATCACTTTCCGCAAGAGCAATTGGTCTTTTCTCATGGAATCGTTGCCGGATTGATAGAGTTAGTAAGTTATATTTGTAACAATGAAGATCATGCACTTATTTTAACGCCAAGTTATGGTCCATTTAAAATGGCATGTGATGAGAATCAAGTTGAGGTACACTACTCACCACTTATCAACGAAGAGGAGTATTATCGCATTGATTTTGATGATGTAGAACGTCAAATTGTACAACATAATATTAAGCTATGTATTTTCTGCAATCCACATAATCCATCTGGACGTGTATGGTCACGTGAGGAATTAGAACGCTTCGGAAATATTATGAAAGCACATGATGTGTGGTTAATTTCTGATGAAATTCACTGCGATATAATGAGAAAAGGCATGCAACATTTACCATTTGCGACCGTTCTTTCTGACTATGATAAAGTTATTACAGCCATGTCACAAAGCAAAGCGTTTAACATAGCTGGGCTTATGTTTTCAAATCTAATTATTAGGCATAAAGGACTATTAAATACATGGAAGCAACAACATTTTGGTAGTGAGAATCCATTGAGTATTGCAGCAACTCAAGCTGCTTATGAACAAGGTGAAGATTGGCTACAAGCTATGAATACTTATTTAGATGGCAACTTTGAATGGTTAAAACAATTTTTACAACAAGAGCTTCCAAATGCGAAATTTAAAATCCCAGAAGCAACATATTTGGCTTGGATAGATTTGAGTGATTATATCACGCAGCAGCATATTTCTGAACCTATGGCGAAGTATTTTATTAAGCGGGCAGGCGTGATAATCGAAGGTCAAGAACAGTTTGTACATAATGCAGATGGTCATATCAGAATTAATTTAGCTGTGCCAAGAACAGTGTTACAGCAAGGATTAACTAAAATTAAAGCAGCACTTATGTCATAGTTGAAACCATCATTTTTCTAAGGTGCATCTCAAAAGTTGGACAATGATCTGACTGTTAGGGATGCACCTTATTTTAATTTGTGAAAGGCATATTTCTTATGATTATATCGAAAAGACATAAGCAAAGTTTAAACATCAATTAAGAAAAATTTAAGCTTAATAACATCAAAATTGTGATATATTGCACATTAGAAGGAATAAGTATGAATTACAGTCATAGTGTAAGTTGGATAGTTAAATAAGATTAAACAGATTTTAAATTGATTAAAAAATTGATACTGTTGTTTGCGTCATTAAATGCATTATTTAAATACTATGATGTTTATTATCCTA
This sequence comes from Staphylococcus sp. HMSC62D11, assembly GCF_001839145.1. NCBI lineage: Bacteria > Bacillati > Bacillota > Bacilli > Caryophanales > Staphylococcaceae > Staphylococcus > Staphylococcus sp. HMSC62D11. The sequence goes on from NZ_KV840185.1 coordinate 357,739, forward strand.
CTGTTAAGCAGCTACTTAACACATATGAGCTAGCGAGTTAAATGCGCTGATGATACAATTGAAAATCCTTTAGTAAAGAATGTTTATAGCTTAGAAGTTGAAGAAAAGTTGAGTTTAAATGATGCGAAAATGTTTTTGGGGTTGAATAACAAGAAAGAGAAAGGTTGATGATGTTGGGAACATTTATGGAAATATTAAAAATAATAACACCTGTGCTATTAGCTTCTGCTGTTATTGCTACACAATATTTATTATCACGTACAGGAAAAAAACGATTTGGATTAATTATTCCAATTATTACCTTGGCAGTAATTGTTTATATGCATATTACAGGGATTTTAGGATTGAAATTAATTGGGACCATCCTTTTAACAATTATTGCAGAGCTTTTTTTATTAGGGCAATGGGTAAGTGCTCAAGAAGATCGTAAGAAAAAACACGCTGAAAATGAAAGTAAGGATTTAAAGTTATAGAAGATATAACAATGTTAAGTTGAATTTTGACGTTGCTAAAAAAGATTGGAGATACATATTTAAATCATGCCGGGGCTGGACTACGAATTCATAATGAATTCTATCCTGCTCCTTTTTTAATGCAATTATTTTGATGTTATAGAAAACATAGATGAGGCATTACACTAAGTGTTAAACGCTGAAAAGGAACCGGCAGTATTTTGCTTCTTTGAAAAGCATTTGTGTATGTGTCTGGGATTAAAAAAGTGTATAAAAAATTGACTAAGCAAGGTTGCTATTTCTCAAATTGGCAATTATGAATTGCGATACTTAATTAAGGTCCACTTGTTTTATTTTTAAATTAACAATAACTTAAAATATATATTTATTTGAATATTCAAAAACGCGGGCGTAAAATGGTGGTGAAGAAATAAGAAAACGCTTGCAAAAATCTTCTTATTTCTAGAAACACTAGTCATTGTATATTAAGTCATAAAACATTGTGAACAAAAGGGGGGACATTCATGACAGAAAAGTATGATGTGATTATTATCGGTGCCGGTCCAGGTGGTTATGTGTCAGCAATTCGTGCGGCCCAATTAGGTAAGACAGTAGCTATCATAGAAAAGAATAATGCTGGTGGTACGTGCCTTAATGTTGGGTGTATTCCATCCAAGACCTTATTAGAGCATGGTAAGAAAGTGCATGACATTCAAAGTGCAGATGAATGGGGTATTCACACATCAAACTTGACGATTGATGCTGCGCAATTAACTTCACGTAAAGTACAAGTTGTACAAACATTAACAAGTGGTGTGACCCATTTATTGAAGAAAAATAAGGTTAGTTATTATAAGGGAGAAGCCAAAATTAATTCTGATCTTACAGTTACAGTAAATGATGAAACATTGTCATCACAAGATGTTGTATTAGCAAC
>NZ_KV840185.1:359227-372060 GCF_001839145.1 Staphylococcus sp. HMSC62D11
GATGTTGTATTAGCAACAGGCAGTCGACCATTTGTACCATCTATTCCAGGTTTAGAAAACGTTGATTATGAAACGACAGATACGTTTTTTGATATGGAAGCGTTACCTAAATCATTAGTAGTCATAGGTGGTGGCGTCATTGCTACAGAATTGGCATCATCCATGGCAGATTTAGGTGTCAAAGTAACCATTGTAGAAGTAGCAGATGATATATTGCTTACTGAAATTGATGAAGTGAGAGCGCTGTTGAGAGAACATTTAGAGTCACAAGGGATTGAAATTATTACATCTGCAGATATTGAAAAGGTAGAGAAAAAGTCATTGCATTTAAAAGGACAAGATACGATTTCTTTTGATCGTTTGTTAGTAGCAACAGGGCGTCAACCAAACATCGAAATTGTAAATGATTTGGAGTTGAGTCGTGACGGTAAGTACCTACAAGTTGATGTGCACTATCAAACATCAAAAGCACATCTTTATGCAATCGGAGATTTAACATCTGGTTATCAATTAGCGCATGCCGCAAGTGCTCATGGTATACATGTAGCTGAACATTTAGCTGGAATGCAGCCCAAAACAATTAAACAAGAAGATATTACTCGCTGTATTTATACACGTCTCGAGGCTGCATCGGTAGGATTATCAGCTGAACAAGCTGAAGCGCTAGGTTACGAAGTGAAAGTGACGACATCTGGTTTTCAAGGAAATGCTAAAGCCATAATTAAAGGTGAAGGCCAAGGATTTGTACAGTTGGTAATAGATGAAAAATATAAAGAAATACTAGGTGCATTTATAGTAGGACCACATGCTACCGATTTAATTGGGGAATTACTAGGTGTTAAAGCATCTGAGGGAACGATTGCTGAGCTGAGTGAAATTATTCAACCCCATCCGGCATTGTTGGAAGCGATTGGAGAAGGTGCAGATGCTTATTATAATCAGGCGATTCATATGTGAGATATGCCATGATGTTTAGTTAAAGCAACGACGATGACTAAATGGACATAGCAAGCCACTATAAAGAGGATATGAGGAGGAATGAGTTATGGAAAAAGAACAAGCACGTTGGATTTATAAAACAATGAATGAAATTCGCTATTTTGAAGAAAAAGTGCACAAAATTTTCAGTGATGGTAAAATTCCTGGTTTTGTCCATTTATATGTTGGAGAGGAAGCAGTTGCAACTGGTGTCATGTCACAACTTGAAGATGATGATTACATCACGAGTACCCATCGTGGTCATGGCCATGCCATCGCGAAAGGCTGTGATTTGAATGGCATGATGGCAGAAATTATGGGTAAAAAAACAGGATTAGGTCATGGTAAGGGTGGCTCTATGCACGTAGCCGAAATTGATAAAGGTATGTTAGGTGCTAATGGAATTGTAAGTGGCGGTTTTGGTTTAGCAATCGGAGCAGGTATTTCTATTCGCAACCAGCAGAAAGAAAATGTGGCTGTATGTTTCTTTGGTGATGGCGCTGCAAACGAAGGCAATTTCCACGAAGGACTTAATTTTGCGTCTATTTTAAATTTACCGGTTATCTTTGTTTGTGAGAACAACCAATTTGGTGAAGGTACAACACATGATTATGCCAGTGCGTCAGAGACAATTGCTGAACGCGCTTCTGCATATAACATGCCAGGTGTACGTGTGGATGGTATGGATGTCATGGCAGTCTTAGAAGCGACAGAAGAAGCGGTTGCGCGTGCTAAAAAAGGTGAAGGACCGACCCTAATTGAATGTGATACTTATCGGAAATATGGTCACTTTGAAGGTGACGAACAAAAGGTTAAATCACCAGATGATCGCAATGCTGATAAAAATGCAACCGAAGAATTTAGAAAGCAAGCGATTGAAGAAGGTTGGTTAACTGAAGACGAAGCTGACGACATTGAAAAAGCTGCAGAACAAGCAGTTGAAGATGCCGTGAAATATGCTGATGACAGTGATTTACCAGATGTCGAATCATTATATAAAGATGTATTTGCCTAAAAGGAGGATATCATTATGACTGAAACGCGAAAGCTAACATTTATGGGTGCAATTAACGAAGCGATTGATCAATCAATGGAACAAGATGAAAATGTCATTCTCATTGGTACCGATGTCTCTGGTGGTGCAGGCGTTAAGCACATTAAAGACGATGATACTTTTGGCGGCGTATTTGGAGTGACAAAAGGATTAGCGAAAAAATATAGCCGTAATCGTGTCATTGATACACCGATTGCAGAACACATTACATTAAGTGCAGGAGTGGGGGCAGCAGCTACAGGCTTGCGTCCGATTGCAGAACTTATGTTTAATGATTTTCTAGGATTTGGATTAGATCCTATTTTAAACCAAGGCGCTAAAATGAGATACATGTTTGGCGGTAAGGCTAAAATTCCACTTGTCGTGCGAACAGTTCATGGGGCTGGTGCAGGTGCAGCGGCACAACATTCTCAATCACTTTATAACGTGTTTGCTGCGATACCAGGTGTAAAAGTAGTTGTTCCGTCAAACCCATATGATGCCAAAGGATTATTAATGGCGGCGGTACAAGATGACAATTTAGTCGTATTTTCAGAAGATAAAACGTTACTTGGGCAAAAAGGAAATGTGCCAGAGGAACCTTATACCGTTGATATAGGTAAAGCACGTGTTGTCCGTGAAGGAGAAGATTTATCCATTGTGGCAATTGGTAAAATGGTTGCTGTAGCCGAAGAAACCGCAGATCGTTTAAAAGACGACAATATTTCCGTTGAAGTGATAGATTTACGCACTGTCTCACCATGGGATGAAGAAACTGTATTAACATCTGTTAAAAAGACCGGACGTTTAATTGTGATTGATGAATCTAACCCACAATGTAATGTTGCAGGAGATATTGCTTCGGTTATGGGCGACCGTGCTTTTGATTATTTAGATGGTCCAATTAAAAAAGTAACGGCGCCAGATACTCCTGTACCATTCGCAGCAAACTTAGAACAAGCATATATTCCAAATGCAGATAAAGTATTAGATGTTGCAGCAGAATTAGTTGATGACTTAAGAAAAGTTAAATCATAAATGAGGGGGTGACATAAATGAGTCAAAATATCATTATGCCAAAGCTAGGTATGACAATGACAGAAGGTACTGTAGAAGAATGGTTTGTCGCTGAAGGTGATGATGTCAACGAAGGTGATAGTATAGCAACCATTAGCTCAGAAAAATTAACCCAAGATATTGAAGCGCCAGCGACAGGAACATTGCTAAAAATCGAGGTTCAAGCAGGAGAAGATGCTAAAGTTAAAGGTGTTCTTGGAATCATTGGTGATGCAGACGAAGCTACAGATAATAGCTCAAGTTCAACTGAGTCAACAAATGAAACTGCAGATACATCAGAACATGATCAGCATGAGACGTCAACGGAGACAGCAAAAGACGATGCTCAATCTTATTCAACAGAAAAATCAACTGCAGATGTGGAAAAATCACCACAACACACGCGTATCTTTATTTCACCACTTGCACGCAATATGGCTGAAGACAAAGCGTTAGATATTAATCGCATAAAAGGCACAGGTGGAAATGCACGTATTACCAAATTAGACATTCAACGCGTAGAAGCTCAAGGTTATGATTACGATGACAGTAAAGCTACTGAAACATCAGTCCAAACAAGTAAAAACGTTGATGTTACTAATATTGGAGAAGGATTAAATCCAATGCGTAAGCGCATCGCACAAAATATGCGTGAAAGTTTAGCTAACACAGCCCAATTAACATTACATCGCAAAGTAGATGCCGATCGTCTACTTGATTTTAAAGACAAATTAACCGTTGAATTAAATCAAGCAGATAAAGATGTGAAATTAACTGTAACTGCACTCTTAGCTAAAGCAGTTGTACTTGCCTTAAAAGACTATGGCGCAATGAATGCACGCTATGACAATGGTGAGCTATTGGAATATGAGGATGTTCATTTAGGTATTGCAACATCATTAGAAGAAGGGCTAATGGTACCTGTTATTAATGAAGCTGATACGAAAAGCATTGGTGCACTCGCTGAAGAAATTAAAAAAACATCTCAAGCCGTACGTGATGGTCACACAGATGATGTTCAATTGAGTGGTGCAACATTCACCATCACGAATATGGGTACAAGTGGTATTGAATACTTTACCCCTATTCTTAATCTAGGAGAAACAGGGATTTTAGGTGTTGGTGCATTGATGAAAGAAGTCACATTAGATGGTGATAGTTTGAGACAAGTGTCACGTATTCCTTTAAGTTTAACTTTCGATCATCAAATATTAGATGGCGCAGGCGCTGCAGAGTTCTTAAAAGTATTAGCAAAATATATCGAAAATCCATATTTACTTATTTTATAATAGGACAGCACACCCTCAATGCATTGGTTAAATGGATTGAGGGTGTTTTTTTGGAAAATTACTATCTTTTATTGTAAGATAGTTGACAAAATGAATTTGATGTACTATCTTATATTACAAGATAGTTGATAAAAAGGTGATAGATATGTCTGTTTCGAATCAAATGATGAAGGGGCTTTTAGATGGTGCAATTTTAGGCTTAATTGCAAAAGGTGAAACGTACGGTTACGAAATTTTAGAAAAATTGAAAGAAAATCAATTTCCAGAAATTAGTGATGGGAGTATTTATCCAGTTTTACTACGTCTAAGCAAAAAGGGTTATGTGCATACCACAACACGTAAATCCGATAATGGCGGCCCTAAACGCAAATATTATACAATTTCTGACAGTGGTTTAGACGAATTAACACGTTTTAAAGAAAAATGGCAATATTTAAATATTGGAATGACAAATTTATTCGGGAGTGAAATAAATGTTAAGTAAACAGTCAGAGGAATTTTTAACTAAACTTAGAGTAGAATTGTTATTTAGAGGTAAAAGTGAAGAACAAATTGATGAAATAGATGAAGAATTAAGAGATCATTTAACGATATGTGAACAGCAAGGTAAAGATGTGAGCGATATTATTGACACGCCAGTACAAGATTATGCCAATCGCTTTGCACGGCATATGCCGTTTGCTAATCAATTGGCTAAGTATATGACTTACTTTATTCTCTTTATGATTGCCGTATTTACTATCCCAGATTTATTTACTAAATCATTTACATTAAGTGTCGGTTATATTTTAAATATTTTCTTTATCTTCTTTATCAATGTCATTGTAGGATTGTATGTAATTAAAATGCTTATTTTAAAATTTGGAGATAAGAAGAGGCTTTATGTTTTAGCCTTTTTGACTGGTTTTCCTATCTTTGGCTTAATGGTATTAAGTACGTATTTAACAGGAAAATTTCCGATTTATAACATCGTGACATTGAATCAACAGCAAAGTATTATTTTAGGGATAGTCTTACTTATTGCAGTTATGTTAGCATGTATTTTACTAAAGCAAAAAGTGTATGCACTGATTATTTTAGCACTTTGTATGCCTAATATTGTTGCGTGTTTGTTTGCTAAAGACAACTCACAATATATCTATATTTCTGTGATAGGCTTAGTTATATTGACTTTCGTATTTATCGCCTTTAACATCTATCAGTTTTGGAAAGAAAGCCGTACTAATAAATCGAAATAAATTGAAATATAAAAAACAGAGTCATGATACTTAAAAGTTAAGTATTGCATGGCTCTGATTTTATTTGGATGATGTCTGAACAACATCTATTATAATAAGACTCAAAACTTACTATAAAATCGCTACACTATTATTATACATAATATTATGGGATTATAGTGGTGTTTTAGCAATAAATATGAGTAATTTTATAAGAATTAATAGACAATTTACAAAAAGTGTCGCCTAATTTCTAATTATTTTAGTTGTGTAGTTTATTTTTCTTCTGCAATTGTGACTTGACGAATAAAAATTGAGAATATAATGCACAATCTATACAATAAAATTGTACGAAAATAGTTGTAAATTTAACACTTTCAAATATAATTATATCAACTATTCAATAATCGTTATTTTGAACGTGCACAAGCGGTTTACTGCGATATAATCAAAACATAGCAACTTTCGAGTTGCTAAATTTAACACAAGTGAAGAATTTGTGTATGAAGCTATAGTCAAAAAGTTGAAATCACTGAGGTTCCAACGACACATCGATCGATGCTCTGCAGAGTATAACGCGCTACAAAATTAGTTGGATTTGTAGCGCGTTATTCAATTTGTAATAATAAAGAAAACTTATTTACTTCGCAAGATTTCAGACATTAATTGTGTATAAAGGCCACTCGCTTTGTAGCCAATTAAGATGTCTTCCGTTTGAATTTTCGAAATGTGAGGTAAACCTCGAATTTTACATACCTTTTGATGATAATCTTCAAAAGAAACAGACGTTTTAGATTGAAATAACTCATAGAAATAACGATCAAGTTCACGCGTTTCATTCACAGTATAGCCGTATCGCAATAGCATTAAGTCACGAGTTTTTAAGTCAGGTGCTAATGTTTCTTGTAACATATCGATAGATTGTTTTATTAACAATAATTCATGATCTAATGCTTCTTGATTCAAACTGTTCAACTCCTTATTACTAAGAATAACCCTAACGTATCATAGCTTAATAAGATATGAAAGTAATGAAGGACAGGGGCCCCAGCAAAGAGAATTTCGAGAAGAAATTCACCAGGCAAAGCAAGTTGGGGTGGGGCCCCAACAGAGAGGCTTTCGAAAAGAAAGCCAACGGACAACGCAAGTTGGGGTTCTGAATACATATAATAAAAAATATAAAATGAGATATGCTAGAATGTTACTAATAATAGCATCATAGGTTATGTCAATAAGACATCTACGTATATATAAAGATTAAAACATGGAATAAAATTACTGGAGGCAAGAACATGCTAGCAATTTTGAAAAGCACGGTTAAATTCATGCTCAAGTTTCTTGATTTTGAAAAGAAATGGGACTACTATTTTATGTTCTTTTTGAATTCAATTGTTATCATTGGTATTTTTTGCTTTCCATTAGCTATAGAAATAAAAATACTGCTAAATTTAAAGAATGATTTTTTGGAAATTATGCTAATTGCTATCGTATGTGCATTGATATTATCAAATATAATGGTATGGATCGTATTAATACAGACATGCTTAAACTTTTTTATAATTTACAGGGATTTGCAAGGTAGATGGTTTATCAAGAGAGGTTTAAATAGAAAATTTTATGAAAACAAATTAAGGTTAGATACAGTAGAAGATATAAATAAGGAACTTGCTTCAAAAAATGTAGATTATCCATTACGAGCACTTTATAAATGTATTCATTATAGATACTATGATTTTGAAGGGAATATGTACGAAGAAATTGCATGTATATTTAGCAAACTTCATATGATACGAATGCATCTTTTTTCCCATCCGCATAAGAAGAAAAAGCTGGGTCTGCTTATATTAACCTTTATGATGAGCATAATGGTATGTATTTCATATATTACAGGTGGAAGTCCAATATTTTTAAATCGTATTATACCATATGCACAGTGTGTTTATTGCTTGATTAGTACAGGTATTCTAGCATTTATCAATGATGATCTTATAACAGAAAATAATAGGGCGAAAATTTTAGTAATACGGTATTTTCAACAACGAAATAATAATAAACGAAATTTTTAATAGAGGGCGGGACTACGAATTCATTATGAAGTCTGTCCCGCTCTCGTCGTAAGAAGCACAAAGATGATTTCTAATATCAAACCATCTTTGTGCTATTATTTTGTGTTGAGACCTATATAAATATTACTAGATCCTTCATTGCTTTCCGTTTTGTTCCAGGCTACAATAAGTATTTGAAAACGGTTGCTCATTAAACAACAACGAATCCTGAGATAGAGAGTAGGGTGAATGATGATTGATCGACAATTGAAATTAGTACAGTTATTTTTAAATAATCAATCGAGTTATTTAACGTCAGATGAGATTGCAACGTATTTAAATGTATCGAATCGGACGGCACGAAATGATATTAAAATTGTGAATATGTCACTGTTAGCAGAACTGATTATAAGTGTAAAGGCTAAAGGATATACGCTTAATACGGCACGTTACACGATTGAAGATATCGAAGCGGCTCTTCAAAGATTTTCTTTGCAGGATAGTAACCATCTAGTGCAGCTGGGTTATCGATTGTTGATGCATCATACCATCGTAACTCTGACAGATTTGGAACAACAATTTTGTTTCACAAAGCGTGAATTATTGGATTATTTAGAGCGTTTGCGCATGTGGTGTGACAAGTTTGAAGTAGATATACATATAAAAAAAAGAAAAGGTATTATTGTAGAAGGTAGTGAAACTGCAATAAATAATGCAATTTTACATTTGAATCAGTTAGCAACACAGCATGTACGTGTGGAAGATTTGATTCTGAATGAACTACCCGAAGCACATGTTTGTACAATACGTCAGATTTTTAAAACTAATTTACAAGCGGAGCAACTATCTACATCCGACATACAAATAGAACAATTGATGATCCATCTTATTTTAATTATGAAAAGACATCAGTCGAATGCACAGTCTTGGCATTTAAATGAAGAAGCCTTAGTGATTTCACGAGGAATTATTGAAGAAATTAATCATCGTTTAGGCTATGACTTAAATGATGATACAAGCCAACTATTCTCTTTTTTCATCGGTTATCATTTTAATAAGTTTGAGCTAACGTTCGAAAAACTATTTATTGATAGTTATATTCAACAATTAATTTTAAAAATGGAAGCAAAGATGCATATTCCATTTAGTCAAGATGTTATTTTAAAAGACAATCTAACAGAACATTTTAGTCGTACGTATTTGAGGATTATAAAAGAAGTGTATATGAATAATCCATTGACGAGTGAAATCAAAACGCTCTACCCATATGCCTTTAATGTATTATTTGACATTGTTCAAACACTGTCGCAAAGAGCGGATATTACGCTGAGTGAAGATGAAATTGCCTTTTTAACCATTCATTTTCAAGCATCCATTGATCGAAATGAAGTGACGCGTGTTCATATGGTTATTTGTTGCTACTATGGCTTAGGTATTTCTCAACTATTAGAAACGAAATTAACAACATTAAATCGACATATTAAAGTGCAAGATACGCTTCAGTATGATGATTTGGCTACTTATTCATTTGAAGGTGTGGACGTTTTAGTGATGACACATGATATAGATGTTGAGGTACCATCATATGTTGATGTCATAAAGATATCTCCATTATTATCAGAAAAGGATCAACATCAAATTCAATCATTGGTTAAGCAAAAGCTTAATCCAACCATAACCTCCCATGATATGAGTTCAATTCCTATTAAAGTGATTACAGCTAAGTCATATCAAAGTTTGCCTGAGTTATTTGATCGTGCACATGATATTTTAATGGCATGTCATGCAGTGCAAGAGGATTACATTCATACAGCATTATTACGTGAGAAAGCATCATCCACCTATATTGGACATGGTGTAACCATGCCACATGGAGATCCAGACAAGGTGCTAAAGTCACATGTTCTAATTTTTAAACATAGTGAGGGTTTTTATTGGCAAGAACATGAGGTCAAGTTAGTCTTTTTCTTAGCCATTACACCTCAAGATATACACATGAATAAGCAACTGATGCACGTGCTAGCTCAATTAGATGATTCAGCTGTAGAACACTTGAGTCGCTTAGACGAAGTTGCATTTAAACAAGAAATTTTCGATTAATACAAGGATAATTGCCGGTACTAGTGGCAATTATCTTTTTTAATGCCTTAATGTTATCGCTTACAATTTAAGTTGAGGAGCGTGATTGAAATGAAAATATTAGCGATTACATCTTGCCCGAATGGAATTGCTCATACATATATGGCTCAAGAAAAATTAGAACAAGCAGCTAAAGAGATGGGTGTTGATATTAAAGTTGAAACACAGGGCGGCGTGGGAGCAGAAAATGTGTTAACTGCCAAGGAGATACGTGAGGCAGATGGCATTATTATTGCAGCTGATAGACAAGTTGATTTGGCTCGGTTTCATGGTAAACGATTAATTAATGAAAATGTGCGCGAAGGCATTCATCATCCACAAGCATTAATTCAACGTATCATTGATCATGACGCTAAAATTTATCATCATCACGGTGAAACAAACGAACATGATGTGGTAGATGATGAAAATAAAAAAAGTGGCGTGCAAATGGTCTATCAACATCTAATGAATGGTGTGTCATTTATGGTGCCATTTATAGTTGTAGGTGGATTGCTGATAGCGATTGCTTTGACGTTAGGCGGAGAAACATCATCTAAAGGCCTAGTGGTGCATGATGGTACATTTTGGAAATCAATTGAAAATATAGGAAAATTATCATTTGGATTTATGGTACCGATTTTAGCTGGATATATTGCATATAGTATCGCAGATAAACCAGGTTTAGTACCCGGGATGATTGGTGGTGCTATCGCAGCGGATGGTAGTTTCTATGGTAGTGCTGCAGGTGCCGGTTTTCTTGGTGGCATTGTTGCAGGGTTCATTGCTGGTTATGTTGCTAAATGGATTAAACAGGTTAAAGTTCCAAAAGCGATGGCACCAATTATGCCAATTATTATTATTCCGATATTAGCTTCATTGGTTGTCGGTTTAATTTTTATTTTTGTTATCGGAGGGCCAATCTCGAGTATTTTTAGTGTGTTAACCACTTGGCTAAAAGGTATGCAAGGTACAAATATCATTATCTTAGCACTAGTCATTGGTGCAATGATTGCCTTTGATATGGGTGGCCCAGTTAATAAAGTAGCTTTTCTTTTCGGTTCGGCTTTGATCGCTGAAGGCAATTATACGGTTATGGGAATGGTCGCAGTTTCTGTGTGTACACCGCCGATAGGTTTAGGTCTAGCTACATTTTTCCAAAAACATAAATTTAATCAATCAGAACAAGAAATGGGTAAAGCGTCATTTACAATGGGATTATTTGGTATTACTGAGGGTGCAATTCCATTTGCAGCACAAGATCCATTGCGTATTATCCCAGCCAATATGTTTGGCGCAATGGTGGCAGCAGTGATTGCAGCTTTAGGTGGTGTGGGTGACCGTGTCGCGCACGGTGGTCCGATTGTAGCAGTACTTGGAGGTATCGACCATATTGTTTGGTTCTTTATAGCAGTCATTGTTGGTAGTATCGTGACAACGCTGACTGTATTATTGTTAAAACGTAAAACGCCTGCCATTAATGTTGATGAAACACAGGCAAAAACAACGTTAGCCACAGAAGTTACTACGCCTCCACAATCGTCAGTAAATGAAAATCTTGACAATAAAAATACTGCTGAACAACAAGTCTTTCATCAAGAGTTGATTGAACGTGTCCAAACACCTATGACGCGTGATGAAGCAATAGATTGCCTTATTCAGCAATTGGATAAACATGGCTATATTAATGATTGTTTAACTTTAAAAGATGCTATTGTAGCGCGGGAAGCCGAAGCGACAACTGCAATAGGAATGAACGTGGCGATTCCACATGCCAAGTCAGCTGCAGTTAAAGAACCTGTTGTGGCAGTATTACAGCATCAAACAGGTGTAAAGTGGGATAGTCTAGATGGTTCATTACCACAAATTATTTTCTTAATAGCTGTGCCAAATCATAGTAATGATACACATTTGAAGTTGTTACAACGTTTATCAAGAGCCTTAATGGACGATGCTACACGTAAACAATTTATTGAAGCAGCATCAACAGCAGATATATATCACATGTTACAACAACTATAAAGGAGGCGTCAGGACATGGTGTTATTTTTACAACCAGTTTTTCAAGAACGCATTTGGGGAGGTCGTGCCTTACAACAACAATTTAATTATGATATTCCAAGTCATACTACTGGTGAATGTTGGGCGATTTCAGCACATCCAAATGGTCCGAACATTATTGAAAACGGACCGCATAAAGGAAAGACTTTGACGCAAGTATGGGATGAAGATCGCGCATTATTTGGAGAAGATCAACGCAGCCAATTTCCACTGTTAACAAAGATTTTGGATGCTAATGATAAATTATCTGTGCAAGTTCATCCGGATGATGCCTACGCTTTAGCACACGAAGGCGAGTATGGCAAGACAGAGTGTTGGTATATTATCAGTGCTAAGGAAGGTGCAGAAATTATTTATGGTGTTCATGCAGATAATCAAATTGAGTTAGCCCAGAAGATTGATGCACGAGACTTTGACACGTTATTTAAACACGTTCCGGTTAAAGCAGGTGATTTTTTCTATGTGCCGGCTGGAACTGTACATGCCATTGGGGCCGGGATAACGATTCTAGAAACACAACAATCTTCAGACACGACCTATCGTATTTATGATTATGATCGCAAAGATAAAAATGGACAACTACGTGCACTTCATTTGGAACAGAGTAAGGCGGTTATTGATCTTGAAACGAAAAATCCTAATACGGTGCCGATACATAGTATCAAGCACGGCCAGTCAATGACACAGTTTGTGTCAAACGCATTCTTTACAGTAGATAAATGGGAAATTGATGGCACGTTACCATATGAGAAACCACATGTTTATTGTCTAGTATCTGTGATAGATGGACAAGGTATTGTAGCTATAGATGGAGAACAATGGCCAATTAACAAAGGCAGTCATTTTATTATCACAGCTGATGATTATGACGTTGAATTTGATGGACAACTCACGTTAATCGTTAGTCATCCATAAAAGGAGCGGGACAGAATTCATTATGAATTCGTAGTCCCGCCCTGGTAAGGTTGACTAGGATTGAAAATATCTTGGTATAAGCATATGTTCAATTCAGTCAACTACTGCCAATATAGAGTTC
>NZ_KV840185.1:372160-400408 GCF_001839145.1 Staphylococcus sp. HMSC62D11
CAATATAGAGTTCATAGCCTAAAACATAATGATGGCCCAGATTCGATTTCCTATGATTAGTGTCGATGATAACGTGGGAATAATAATTCATTAGTGAAATAAAGTTGTGAATCAATGGGTTGTACGATTTTATCGTTTTCGTGTAACCATAGTTGTAAATCATTGTAATAATCGGAGTTCATTGATAAATCATTAGTAAAACAATGGGCTGTAGCTTGTATGGTTTGTTGGTTTAATGCATCATATACATCAGTTTGCGTATAAGCACAATAAATTGCAATCGCTTCATCCAAATGTTGATGAATATAATCTATAGCTTTTTTAATGACAGTGATAAAACGTGATAATTTATCATGCTGTATTTTGAGGTGTTGTGGAGAGGTAATCAATATTAATTGACAAAAATCTGGAACATTATAATCTTTAAGAGCGAAGAAATCGACATTTAAGCCACGTAATTTTGCTTCGATTATTTCGAAATTTTCAAAGATTAACGTTGCTGCGTCTGCTTTGTCCTTCTCTAAGGCATCTGTATGATAAAAGCTATTGTTCACAGGAATCAAATCACCTTCCTGATATGTAGCACCATCGGCTTCAATCATTGTTTTAACAATTGCAATACCACCGGAGCCTGGTGCCCCAGGATAGGTTAAGCGTTTTCCAATAAGGTCACGTGGACGAGTTATTGCTTTATCTTTGTTGAACATGACACCACCGTTAGTGTGCAAGAATCGTGCGAAGCCAACAACGTCTTTAGCGTTAGCACGATCTTCAACTAAGTGAATAGGTTCTGTTATCGCTATATCCATTTTGTTGTTTTCAATTTCAGATAGTGCATCGAAATGCGCTTCTGGCTCAATCATATGTACGTCAAGTTGTGCGTCTGCAAACCAGCCTTTTTCAATGCCAATGATCAGCGGCATATGATCTGGATTTAAAAACCATTCTAAACCAACTGTTAGTGTATCCATTATCTTTTCTCCTCCTATTAAAATAAGCATTCACGTAGCAAAAGTGAATGCTTGTGTTTAACAAGAAAAAGATTGATGTCAAAAGGACTACGCATCAATGACGCACAAGGTTCACTTTCCTACGCTGGTACTAACCATCAGGTTCAAGGGTTGAAACAAAGTTTCTCTCAGCAGCGATTACTGCACCCCTAGTGATCATTTACATATACAACATAACATAACAACATAAGTAAATAAAATTGGTATATCATAATTGAATGATGCATTGATATGACCTATTCTAAAAGTGAACATATTTATAAATTTTTTAATGTTAAGAGGGTTAAAATGTTAATAAGCAATGATTACTTGTATTATTTAACTATTATCATCGAGGTGTTCATTCTTGTAATAATACTTTGGGCGTATTTGCGTCTGAGTCGACAATGGCAATCTAAGCAGCGACGTATTTTAGTGATTAGCTACCAACTTGGTTTAATGGCAGCATTTTTAATTGAATTATTAGATGCGCTACTACCAGAGAATATATTTGGAAATGTTGTATTTGATGATTTATGGGGTTTTTCTACTATGATTGGATTGATTGAACTTAAGCGCCAACATTTCACCAAAGTATGGTGGCTTATGCCGACAACATTTTTGAGTGCTGTATTATTCATTATCTTTATACTATTAGGACCATTTGATTACTGAACATAGGAAACGAGGACGGATAAGCATATTTAACTATTGAACAATGCTAAAGGTTCACTAATTTGTGAAATAAAGTTAATAGTTAATATGTTTATTTTTGTTTTTGTGAAGATACTGCTAGAGAAAATGAGAAAACACTTAATCTCACGAATCTTATTTAAAAGTTGTAAAGTTTGAATAAAGTAAAACGATAAGTACACATTAATTCAATCGTAAAAAACGATAACATGGAGCGTTATTTAGTACAGACTATATTATTTTATCATTTATATATATTATAATAAATTTTGTTTATTTTAGTAGCTGAAATGGTGATTATTCTTTATCTTGAGTATGTTTAAAACTTGGTTTTTCGTGTTTTGAGTCATTTGAAGCATGTTGGTTTTGTCGTTTAATTTGTTTGCGCTGACTTAATGAGAGAAATATTTCCATAATTCCCAGTGCAATTGCAAAGATAGATACAATATCAATACCATTAAATAAACGCACAATCCCAACGATAATTAACATAAGCCCTAGAACGAATGAGAAATTAAAGATGTTTTTCATTTATATCACCTCTTTATCAATATTGTAACTTACGATACAAGATTTTCGAATGATAGTTTTTTAAATTATCATACACCGTGTTTTTATACGAATTTTTAAACGAAAAGAATATCCATACGACTATAAGTTTCTTATGTGGAAACTTTATTTCCTTGATATTGTCATATTAGAAATACAATTTAGTTCAACTGCTAGATACAATAAATGTAAGGAGTTGTTTAATATGATTAAAATTAATAAGGTTATAAAAGCGCAGCGGACTAAACTAGGATTAACGCAAGATAAATTGGCTGCATATTTAGATATCACAAAGCCAACTATTTCAAAATGGGAAAATGGTAGTTTAATGCCTGATATTCAGTTGTTACCAAAGCTTGCAAAATTATTTAATATGAGTGTGGACGAATTATTGGATTATCAAGATGTATTAACGAAAGAGGACGCCACTCATCTGTGTCAACACTTGTCTAAACAATTGACTAATCATTCGTATGGGACATTTTTAACTGCAGTGAAAGAGAGTTGTCATAATAACAATAATGAGTATTCATTTTTATTGTCAATCATTGCGTTGCTGATGAATCATATTTATTATGCTGAAAATGAGGAACAATGTCTAGATACGATTCAATTTGCACAAACATTATGCGATATAGTTGAAGAAAAATCTGATTCTGATGAACTGATAAAATATGCTAAATGTTATCGTTTAGCATTTCAGCTATATTCAGCAGACTATGGCGCCATTATCGACACTGTTCCTGATTGTTCAATTAAAGAGGGAACAGCATTCTTTTTAGCAGATGCTTATGCACAACAAGGGAACTTAGCGAAGGCTTCAAGTGTGATTCAAGTGGATATGTATCAATCACTAATGTTAATGTCTCAACAGTTACAGTTGATATTGGTTCGTGATTTATACGAAGAAATCAGTGATATCGAACAGCGTTTTAAAGCATTGCAGCAGGGGTTTAATACCAATCAATTATTTCCATATATCAATATTGGTATTAATTTGTCGCTGGCTAAGTATTACTATCAACAAACTGAGTATGAGCAAGCTTTAGAATATTTAGAAGACTACTGTCAGTGCTATGAACGAGTTGTGCGAAATTGTAATTATCAGCAAGATCATTTTTTTAATGATATTGATATGTTTTTAGCAAAAATGCCGTTTGGTGAGCGATTAAATATACAAAATGATAGAGTGGCACGTGACTTTTATAGAGTCGTAGCTGACGAACAACGATTTGCAGAATTGTGGCATAATCCACAATTTCAACAGATTGTGAAGCGTTTAGACTTTATATATCGCCAGGGGATTGAATAAAATGAAGAAATGGTATGTGACAATACTTTTATTAGGGATTAGTTTACTTTCAGGATGCAATTACAGTGATACACATCAAAGGACAGGTTTGGTGTATCAACTTGTTGTTGGACCTATGGATGGGTTGCTGCATTATTTGGGTTTACATCTGAATCATAATTATGGATTGGCTATTGTTATTATTGTGTGCCTAGTAAGATTAATATTAATGCCACTCATGTTGCATAACCAAAAACAAATGGCAATAACCAGTATGAAAATGAAAGAATTACAACCCAAAATTGAACCGATACAACAAAAAATAAAAGCAGCAGCAACTCAGCAACTAAAAAATGAGGCATATCAAGAGTTGCAGCAGTTATATCAACAACATCAACTTAATCCTTTAACAACCATGTTTGGCTGTTTACCTATGCTAATACAAATCCCCATTTTATTTGGATTATATGCGACATTAAAATGGCCAACTTCAGGAGGAATTCTAAGTTATCCAACATTTATGTGGTTTCATCTCACATCACCAGATAGCATGATAGCTATGATTGCTGGGTTCATGTATTTTGTCCAATCATGGTTAAGTGCCAGACAAATGCCTAAGGAACAAAGAATGATGGGCTATGTGATGATGATCGTTTCCCCGTTATTTATTCTCTACATTGCGTTTCAATCTCCCTCAGCACTAGCTTTATATTGGTTTGTAAATGCTGCGTTATTAATATTGCAAGCAATTATATCACAACGCCAAACGCATCATATTAGACAATCAAAAACAATGTGATAAATCTTCATATTATTAGGTAGACACTGCCATAGTTAAGCATGATAAAAGAAGACAGGCACTATCATTTACCAATCAACGGGATGTTAAAAATGATTCAATATTTATTATAGCTGGTATGATTGCCACAGTTGAGACAACACCACTTAGTATCAGTCGACCATATATGTGTAGTTGTTAGGTAGTAATTGAAGCAAGCGACCTCTTTATGAAAAGCAGATAGTCGAATTAATTGAGCCACAAGTTGTAAATAGCCAGAATAGATAGAATAGCAAAATATTTAACTGCAAGTTTTTTAAAAAAACATTCGATTTTAAGCAAGCGAGAATTGAATTATTAATCGTATTAAATGCATAAATATAAAATATTATGAATATACAAGGAAGTGTGAAAATTTATTTTCTAGGACATGGATCATCTTTTTGAGAAGATACATGTCTAAATTTTTAATCAAAAAGCGGATGTGAGATTGTGAAAAAATAGATATAAACATTTGTTCATAGCCCGCAATAATATTTTGCATATTGGTTACTTTTAAAGACATATTATAATAAAAATTCCCAAGTTGTATAGACAAATATGCCTACAATGGCGGGGTTTTTACTTCGTAAATGCAATTTACATACTTGTCACAAAAACTTAACAATTCTCAAAAGCCTTGTGTATGTAAGCGTTGTAATATTAAATGTGAAATATTTCACAGAAATAATTATTTAAGGTATTAACAATTTTTGATAATCGTACTACACTGTCGGTGGAGGTACAAAAGAGAATAAATTAATTTGAGGGAAGAAGGTTATATTTATGAAATTCTTGAAAGTTGCTTCTTCGGAGGAAGCAAGAAAATATTTCACTAGCGAAAGAGAAATTGTATCGATCCATGACAAAGATGAAGACATCATCGATTTAGGTGCTGTTGTTCTTATGGAAGAGGATATGGATTTTGTCAACAAACTTAAAGAGGCAAAATTAGACATTCCTGTATTTGTTGTTTCCGACTACGAAAATGATAAAGATGCAGCTAACGCAGTGGATTTAAAAGAAGTAGATTTCATAATAGATGTAAACAATAGTAATTTTGAATATAATTCAAAAAAATTAGAATATGCAATTTCTAAATATGAAAACAATGTACTACCTCCATTCTTTAATACTTTAGCGGACTATGTTGAACGCGGTAATGTGCAATTCGACTGTCCTGGACACCAAGGTGGACAATATTTTGCTAAACATCCAGCTGGAAGACAATTCTACAAATTCTTCGGCGAAAATATTTTTAGAGCAGATATTTGTAACGCAGACGTGGATTTAGGGGACTTATTAATCCATGAAGGTCCAGCCGTAGATGCTCAAAAACATGCTGCAAAAGTTTATAATGCAGACAAAACATATTTCGTTATGAACGGCTCAACAACATCAAATAACATTACGATTACATCAGCAATTATGCCTGATGACTTAGTATTATTTGACAGAAACAACCACAAATCAGTTTATATTTCAGCTTTAGTTAAAGACGGTGGCCGTCCAGTTTATATGCAAACAGCACGTGACTCTTATGGTTTCATTGGCGGTATTCACGAACACGACTTTGATGAAGAATATTTGAGACAAGAAGTTGCTAAAGTGGATCCTGAACGTGCAAAATGGGATAGACCTTTCCGTTTAGCTGTTATCCAATTGGGAACTTATGATGGTACGATTTACAATGCACGTCAAGTTGTAGATAAAATTGGTCACTTATGTGATTACATTTTATTCGACTCAGCTTGGGTGGGTTATGAACAATTCATTCCATTAATGAAAAAATCTTCACCATTATTATTAGACCTTGATGAAAATGATCCTGGTATCTTTGTTGTTCAATCTACACATAAACAACAAGCTGGTTTCTCACAAGCGTCACAAATCCATAAAAAAGATAAACACATTAAAGGCCAAAAACGTTATATCAATCATAAACGTTTCAATAATGCTTATATGCAATATGCATCAACTTCACCGTTCTATCCAATGTTCGCTTCTCTAGATATCAACGCAAGAATGCAAGAAGGACCTATGGGAGAAAAACTTTGGAACGATTGTTTAACGGTATCAACAAATGCTAGAAAAGAAATCCTAGCTAAATGTAAATATATTAAACCGTTCTTACCTGAAAAAGTGAATGGTAAAAAATGGTCTGATGCACCAACAGAAGAAATCATTAGCAATTTAGACTATTGGAAATTCAATCCAGAAGAATCATGGCATGGTTTCAACGGCTATGGTAAAGACCAATATTTCGTTGATCCAAACAAATTCTTATTAACAACACCAGGTATCAACCCAGAAGATGATTCATACATGGACTTTGGTATCCCAGCAGTTATTTTGGCTAATTATTTACGTGAAAATGGCATTATTCCTGAGAAAAATGACTTAAACTCTATTCTATTCTTAATGACACCAGCTAGCGACGAAGCTAAAATGAACAATTTAATCGCTAAATTAATCAAATTCGAAAGCTTAATTGATCAAGATGCACCGCTAGATAAAGTGTTGCCAAGATTGTATCATCAAAACTTTGAACGCTATCAAGGTTATACAATTCGTCAATTATGCCAAGAATTACATGATTTCTATAAAGAACATAATACAAAAGAATTCCAGAAAAAAATGTTCTTAAAAGACTACTTACCAGAACAAAGCATGAAACCTTACGATGCTAACATTCAATTATTGAAAAACAACGCTAAATTAGTTGAATTAGACAACATCGTTGGAGAAATTGCACTTGAAGGTGCATTACCATATCCTCCAGGAATCTTCTGTGTTGTTCCAGGTGAAAAATGGAGCGAAACAGCTAAATCTTACTTCAAGATTTTAGAAGAAGGTATCAATAAATTCCCTGGATTCGCACCAGAAATTCAAGGTGTTTACTTTGAAGAAGTAGACGGCAAAATTAAAGCATTTGGTTATGTGCTAGAAAGCTAGGAAGGAGAACGAACATGGCTCAAAAGAAAAAAATGAGTGTGACTCAGTTAACAATCGTTACGGCTGTTAACATGATGGGTTCAGGTATTATCATGTTACCGACGAACCTCGCACAAGTAGGTACAATGTCAATCCTTTCATGGATTGTGACAACAGTTGGAGCAGTAATGCTTGCTTTCATCTTTGCTAGAGCAGGTTTATACAGCTCAAAAGGTGGAGGAATGGGTGGTTATGCAGAATACTCATTCGGTAAAGCCGGAGCATTCTTAACTAACTATACGTATGGTCTTTCGTTGGTAATTGCCAATGCTGCCATCGCTATTTCAGCAGTAGGTTATACAGCTGAATTACTTCACATCCATATGTCACCAGTTGCTACAGCGTTATGGACAATTTTAGCGTTATGGGTAGCAACATCATTAAACTTTGGTGGTGCAAGCATCACTGGTAAAATCAGTTCATTTACTGTATGGGGCGTTATTCTTCCAGTTGTATTCATCAGTATTATTGGATGGTTCTGGTTCAGTGGAAGTAACTTCGCATCATCATGGAACCCACATCACTTTGGATTCTTCGAAGGTATGGGTAAATCAATTTCAATTACCTTATGGGCATTCTTAGGTTTAGAGTCAGCAGCAGCAAATAGTGATGCTGTAGATAATCCTAAGAAAAACGTACCAATTGCCGTTATGGGTGGTACAATCGGTGCTGCGGTAATGTACATTATTTCTACAAACGTTATTTTAGGTATTTCACCAATTAAAGATTTAGCACATTCAAATGCACCATTCGGTTTAGCATTTAGTCATATGTTTAACCCAACAGTAGGTAGCATTGTAATCGGATTAATGATTATTTCATGTTTCGGTTCATTAATTGGTTGGCAATTTACAATTGCAGAAGTGTTTAGAACGTCTGCAGTTGAAAAATACTTCCCTAAAGTATTCGCTAAAACAATTGGTAATGGTACACCATTAATTGGTATGTTGATAATTACATGTTTACAAACACTAATTTCATTAATGACAATTAGTCCATCATTATCTAAACAATTTACCATTTTAGTTAACTTGGCCGTTGTAACGAACGCTGTGCCATACGTTCTTACTATGGCAAGTATTAAGACGATGCAGAAAGAAGCAGGTAGTGTGTCTGCTAAAGGCATGAAGTGGACAAACTTTATTGCAGTCATTGCAGGACTTTACACATTATATGCAATCTACTCTTCTGGTGGTATCGCAGTTTACTACGGTGCAATAGTAACGTTTGCCGGATGGACACTTTATGGATTGATTTCCTATAGATTTGACGTAAACAAACCTCATGAAAATATTACAAAATAATTAAGATAGCTTAAAAAACGTGAATATTCTTTCCTTAACAATCCCATTAGCTGTATTCTCAAACCTCTCGCAACACGGCTATGGGATTGTTTTATTTGAATTTAGGTGTAAAATAATAGGTGTAAATATGTAAAAGGACTAGATAAAAATGAAAAAAGCAGATCATTCTGTGAGTAGAATATTAGTCATTTCTACGATAGGTGCACTGATCTTTTCCGTGGTAGGTATCTTTTTAGGTATCGTATCAAACAGTGACATGGTGTTACTTGACGGTCTGTATGCAGTGCTTAGCTTATTAATTTCTTCACTTTCTTTATTTACATCTATAGCAATCAAGAAACCGAATCATGAGTCTTTTCCGTTTGGTAAATATGTGTTTCAACCTCTTACCATTATCTTTAACTCATCAATCATGTTGTTATTATGTATCTTATCATTAGTATCATCAGTTTATGCGATTCTACAAGGCGGGAGAGATATCAATGCAAACATTGGTTTGTTCTATGGTATTTTCTCATTTGTAGGCTGTGGTCTAGTGTGTTTAATGTTGTCACGCAACCGTAAACGTTCAGATCTTATTTATGCTGAAATGTTGCAGTGGTTACTCGATACTGTAGTTAGTTTTGGTTTAGTATTTGGCTTTGTGTTAATGTTTGTTTTAAAATACACGCCACTTGCATGGCTCATTCCTTACATTGACCCAGGAATGGTGTTACTTGCAGGGATTATCCTGATTACAATGCCAATTCGATTACTATACAATAATGGTAAGGAACTTATTTCTATGTCAGCATCTGAAGAAGTTCAATATGAAATTTTTACGATTGTTAAAGAATTAAACTTAAAATATAATATTCGTGAAGAAGATTTAAGAATTTCTAAAATGGGACAAGCGATTTATATAGATTTACAAAATATTGTAGATTCCAAATCAGCAATTAGAACGATTGAACAAGCAGATGTCTATCGTGATGAGCTGATTCATAATATAAATGAGGCTTTTACAAACTATGATAAGTGGTTGAATATTTCATTTACGGAACAGTATTATTTAAGACAATTGAATTAGGATTTGATTTGTTGATGCATCACGTTTGATAAGACAAATGATATGGCACATGAGGTTTGAGATAACCTTGTGTGCCTTTTTCATTATTAAATAGAATGAATCGCACTTTTTTTGTTACTTATATGAAAGAACTTATTTCGGGGATGATAATAATTATTTTGGAGGTGCCACACATGAATGCAGATATGGAGTTATATAATAAGAAATTTGGGACAGAAGCACAACTATATAATACAAAAGTAAAGTATGTCTATAATCAAAATGGCAAGAAAACATTTGTCGAATCGACATTGATTTTAAGTAGACGACATATTGTTATTATTTCAAATAAGGAACACTTTTTTAAGGAAATTATTATACGCAATATTAAAGGGTATACCTTATCTGATAAGTTTATGAGTGCCGTTGTTGAATTGATTTATGGGGATAATCAATTTGAATTTAATGCCACGATAGCTTTTAAAAACAAGAAAGAACGTGAAATCGTGTTGAATTTCTTAAGCGTACTTTTCGACAATAACTTTTTGAAAAATAAACTACAAAATAAAACAGATCGATAGCGTCTGTAAACAGCTAGATAAGTATAAAAAATCATCTGAGTATATAAATGATTATATCAGATGATTTTTTATATTCTTAATTGGAGGAACTTATTTATAAAAGGAGGAACAGATGATGTATAACGATATCAGTGAAGTACAATTACCACAACAATTTAAATATGGTAGTCAGCAAGACATCGTTGTTCGCAGTTATTATCAGTTTACAGCTGATAATCGTATTTATTTTGACGCACATCATTATCGAGATTTGATTGATCATGAATATCGGTTAACGATAGATATCCAGTCTCCAGTTAATGCATACGGGTTAGCTATTGATTTCTTTGATATTGACGAGATATATTATCAATATATTCATCCTAAATTGGATGGTCAGCTTATCAATAATACATTGATTTCAATGAATACAACAGCTGAAAATATCGCTAACTGGTTTTGGGAGCAATTCAAGCACCACCTGCCATCAGGGCATCATATATGTCGGCTCGAGCTAGCAGAAACGGCGCAGCATAGTGTTATATTGGACTCACGATTAAACTATAAACGTGTGTGATATTTATGCCATGTTAAAATACCCCAAAACAGTACAAGGCCACTCATTAAAATAAGCCAAATGATATCGAATTGTCCTGTTGTTATCTTGGTGTATACACTGTAGATGAATAAAGCAATAAAGAAATAACCAATTGTCCATTTACTTGCGATACTAAAGTGATGACGTTCCATTTCATCTTGCTTTTTTAACATTTGAATCATCCTTTGCTTTACTTTGTGCTAAATAAATCGTCAACGGTTGTATCAAACTGCTTTGCAAGTTTAAACGCTAACATTAATGTGGGATCATATTTATTATTCTCGATAGCATTAATTGTTTGGCGCGAAACGTTGACGTTTTTGCTTAACGTTTCTTGAGACATGCCTATTTTTTTACGATAGGCTTTAATTTTATTTTTCATATATCACGCATCCTAAGTGGTATATTTCTTTTTTACAGAAAAGTAATTCATGACTAAAAATAACAGGCCCAATAAGATGTATAGTAATTCTGGATAATCTTTAAATATAAAAAGTGATTCTGAAACTTTCTTGTATATACCAAATAAACGCAAAAATACTGAAGATAGCATTATATAAACTATCCACACAAATGTGCGTGCAAATATTTCTAGGAACATCCGCCGTTGTCGTTCATCGTATTTGGTATCGTCTTTTTTACGACCATCGACGCTCTCTGCTGGCAACAATGCAGTGGTGACGATACTCCATGATACTGAAAATATAAAGAAACCGATATATGCTAAGATTTTCATTGTATTACACCTCAAAATGTCAAAAGTTTTTTACATAAACACCATAACAACTGAAATTTAGAATGTCAAATACTTTTTACATTTTAAATAATAAAAAAAGAGCGGGACAGCATTTATTGTGAATTCGAAGTCCCACCCTGGCAAGGTTGACTCGGGTTGAAAAAAGCTTGGGATAAGCGTATTTTCAATTCAGTCAACTACTGCCAATATAGAGTTCATAGCCTAAAACATGACGATGTCCGAGACGTTTTAGGTAACTAGCTTAAAATGAGTTGTGTTAATTCTTCTGCTGATAATAATCCAAAGTAATAATTTAAATCAATATCTTCTAAGCGAGCGATTAAATCCTGTTTAACCATTCGTGTACCTACTAGATGTGTTTCAACATCATGAATATCGCCTTGTCCAAAGAAATCGCCAAAAATACTACAACCTGAGATACGATTTTGTGTTACTGAAAGTGAAATATCAATGGTACCACAAGCAAAACGCGCATTGCGATTATATTCATAACGCGGAGAATGTCCATAATTCCACTCCCAATTTGCGTATTTGTCAGCAACGAGTTGATCAATACCAGCCCAATCTTCGTCGGTTAATGTATAGCGTTTGACATCTGAAATGTCATCGATGCCCATAATTTGTTTAATAATAAGGTCTTTGAACGCTTGAATGGTGATGTCTTGATACTCAGGGGCAAGTGAATCCCTAATATTACCCACGCGAGCACGTACGGATTTAATGCCTTTGGACTCAATTTTTTTGCGATTTGGATTTAATGATTGCACCATGGCATCGTAATCAACGTCGAGCAGTAGAGAGTAACCACCATAAATACGGTTGTTGATTACTGTCATAGCGGCGCCAGAAATTTTTTTGCCATGGAGTGTTAAATCATTGCGTCCACTTTGGATGACATCGGTGGCACCAAGATGATGCAATGCTTTGATTGCTGGACGATAGAAACGTTGAAAGTCTCCATAAATTGACGTATCTTGTTCAAGGATGCAGCACACATTTACAGCACCTTTATCAACGTAAACGGCACCGCCTCCAGTATCTCGACGTACTACTTGAATGCCATGCTTATCAACGTATTCTTGATTGATTTCGATGGCAGTATTTTGGAAACGTCCAATTTCAATTTTAGGGTCACAGTAGTATGGTAATAGAATATCTTCATCTAAAAAAATATGCTGATTTACATAAACTTGCATGGCAAGGTTAACCGCACCATCAGCGATATATTTTCCATTGCGGATGGGTTCAATTAAATACATAATTTTAGCTCCTAGTTGTTCATTTTCTGCTGTGCAGTTGTCATTAATGTAGCAATGTCTTCATTCAAATGAATGGTTCGCGCTTTAATATTTTGTGGAATACGATAAGCTTTTTTATTTAAAGTCATAAAAAGGGCATCTGGATTGTGACGTGTCATGCGCTGAAACGGATGTTTCACAAATTGTGGTGTCGTATAACCGATACCAATTTCAAGGTATAAGATTTTGCCATGTTGATGTTCAGCTAAAAAGGCATTATACCGTTCGAGCTGTGCATGAAAATCAGCATCTTCAACCATGCCAACTTGTGCTTTACGTTTGTTAATTTCCATAGGCGCATCACATTTTGGACAATGTGGAATCAATGTCCAAGGAATTTTCATATCTTGTTGTTCAGCTACCATCTGACGAATAGCATCATCATCACGATAGGTCTTTGCATGACAATGCTGGCTACATTGCCATAAAATATATTCGCCTTGAATATGAAATACTTTATTTAAATCATAGTCTGCTGCTAAAAAAGCATTATCTGCATTGGTTGTAATAATATGATACGCTTTTTGCGCTAATAATGATTTTAAAGCAAGATATGATGCTCCGACCGGCTGATCCAAATAATTTAAAACAACAAAACGACTTTCGAATGCCCAGTATTCCTGCCAACTATCAAAGGGATGTAGACTGGCTTGTAACATATCAAAGAAACCATATTTTTCGATAAAATCTGGAAAGTTTTGTGTAAAACGTTCACCTATATAGGTAAAGCCATCAGCTGCCGACATACCAGCGCCAATACCGACAACGACTGCATCTGCTTCATAGATAGCGCGTAGTAGTATATCGACTTGTGCAGCGTCTTCGCGAGCAAGTTGGAGTGCTGCCCATTTATTATGACTCATGAGTCTGAAGCACCTCCGTATAAAGTTGTGCATCTTTATCAGTAAAGACATTAAAAATAACCTTTATTGATGATGGATGTGTTGTTAAATAATCCGAAACGGTCTTAATCGCGATATGGCAAGCTTCTTCTTGTGGAAAGCCGAATACACCTGTCGCAATGCAACAAAAAGCTATATGTTGTAAACCGTGCTGTTCAGCTAATTCTAAGCAAGATGTATAACAGCGCGCTAACAGTTCTTTATTCATTTGCGAAACAGGATATTTACGTATTTGTGGACCGACAGTGTGCAAGACATAACGGCAAGGCAAGTTATACGCCGGTGTGATTTTAGCCTTACCTATACCTTCTTTACGACCTTGTTGTTTGATGATTTGTGCACAATCAAGACGAAGTTGAACGCCTGCTTTTGTATGGATTATGTTATCTATACAATCATGATTGGATTGCATACAACCTAAGAGGCTACTGTTAGCAGCATTGACAATCCCATCAACAGCCAGACGTGTAATATCACCTTGCCACACATATAACTGTTGATTCTCTACAGGTGTTAACGCATCCATATGAATGGGCTGTCGTTCAGTTGATAATGCTGAAAGATAAGCATCTTGAATATCTAAATATTCTTGAGAAATAGGTTCTGGTGGTCTGACATTGGCTAAGCCACGATATAATTCCCATTGTGCTGTGGAGTCAGTAGGGTAGTTTAACGGTTCTGAACCATGTGCTTCTTGCCATAAATAATGTGTTAAATAAGCGAGACGTTTACTTTGTGTTTGTAACATTTATGCCTCTGGTAATGCGTTATACGCATCTTCATCTACATTTTCTAATTTGACTAACCAATTGTCTTCTGGTTTTTCTGAGTTTAAAATCGTTGGTTCGTCTTCAGCTTTTGTATTGCGTGCCACAATTGTGCCGGCAAGAGGCGTTTGGACATCTAACACCGTTTTTGAAGCTTCAATACTTACAATTTCATCGTTTTTAGCGACATCGTTTGCAGTCATGAATTCAACATAACCCACAGTACCAATATCATCTTGAAGTTCTGGTGTCATATAATAGACATATTGGTTTCCTTCCTTTTGTACTAATAGATAGTTTGCTAATTTAGCCATATATATACTTCCTTTCTTTAGTTATAGATATGCTTGTGCAAGTAGTTCTAGCGTGCGACAGCGGTTTTCTATATTTGGTAGGAGCGGTACCACTAAGACTTCATCAGCTTGAAAGTCTTGAATCATGGCGTCGAGTTTTGGTGTTACTTGTGTGATGGTTCCAGCTAAAATTTTAGAATGAGATGCTTGCATGCGTGCTTTATCTCGCGCAGTTGGTTGATATTGTAATGCAGTCTCATAAGATGGAAAACGTTCGAACTCAGCAAAATAACGTTTTCCTAATAACCATACATCTAGTGCTTGTAATAATCGTGTAGCTTCTTTCTCAGTGTCAGTTACAATGACAAACACGGTTAACATAACACTTGGTGACATCTGTAGTGATGTAATTTCAAAATGCTGGCGATAAGTAGCGATGCTATGTTGTGTGGCACGTATGCTATCTGTATCTGGCAATAAAAATGTACCAACAGCAAACCCCATACCTTGCTGTGCAGCCATTTTAGCTGAACGTTGGCTAATGCTTAATAGCCACATATCAGGATGATGTGATATGTTTGGTTGTGCCATGACGCTAGAAAAGCGCTGCTCACTTTGCTGATTTGTTAAGTAATGACGAAGATCCACGATACTTTGTTGATAATCAAGATATTCAGATTTATCCTCGTCCATTGCACGTTTCACGGCAGGTGTACCAGGATTATTGCCAATGCCAAGATCGACGCGTCCAGGATAAAATGCTTCTAACATGCGAAAATTTTCGGCGACTTTGTAAGGACTATAATGAGGCAACATAATACCACCTGAGCCTATTTTAATGTGGGATGTTTTACCCAAAATGTGCATCATCAATAATTCTGGACTACTGCAAGCAAAAGCTGGCACGTTATGATGCTCTGTTATCCAAAAACGTTTAAAGCGTAGTCGATCTGCCAGTTGTGCCAAGCGTATTGTATCGTGAAGTGCCTGCTCAGCATTTTTCCCTTCATCTATCATCGCATAATCTAACACATTTAGTTCTACCAAAAACTCATCTCCATTACTGTTTTATCATTCCCCAATTATTTACCCAATTTTATTTTAACGGTTTTTGTTATGTATTGCTAAATTTCAGTTTACAACAACATATTTTTATGTGGTTTATTTGGTTCAAAGTGGTCAAATGCATTAGTAAAAACTATTTAAGAAGTGTGATTAAATTGCTAATTTTAAGCGGTCGTGATACGTTGATGTTAATAAGCAGATGAAAGAAGATGACACTGACATGGAAGATTACACACCATTATTGCAACCTATCACGCTACCTAACGGCGTACAATTGAACAACCGTTTCGTGTTGTCACCAATGACGACAAATTCATCGACGCATGATGGACATATTACTCAAGAAGATTTGCGCTATGCTGAAAGACGGGCGGGATCAGCTGGACTTCAAGTGACTGGTGCTGCTTATATTGAACCTTATGGTCAGCTCTTTGAGTATGGTTTTAATATTTCAGATGATACATGTATTCCTGGGTTGAAAAAGCTAGCCCAAGTCATGAAACAAGATGGCAATAAAGCGATTATTCAATTGGCACATGCAGGACGTTTTTCCAATCAAGCGATTCGAAATTTTGGTGAAGTATATGGACCTAGCCCGATGTCACTGCATTCTCCAACACCTCATAAAGTAATAGAAATGTCTCAAGAGAAGATTAAAGATGTGATTCAACAATATGCTGATGCTACATCTCGTGCTATTCAAGCAGGCTTTGATGGTGTAGAAATATCAGTTGCACAACGTCTATTAATACAAACGTTTTTTTCTACTTTTTCAAATCAACGACATGATGACTATGGGGTAGATTCCTTAGAAAACCGTGCGCGTTTTGGATTACAAGTCATGCAAGCTGTTCAAAATGTGATTGATCAACAAGCACCTGCTGATTTTATTCTTGGCTATAGGGCTACACCTGAGGAAACACGTGGAAGTGATCTAGGGTATACCATTGATGAATTTAATCAACACTTAGACTGGGTCATGGATGTTGCCAATATTCACTATTTAGCTATTGCTAGTTGGGGGCGACACATCTATCAAAATACAAGCCGTACACCAGGGCAACACTTTGGAAAACGTGTCAATCAAGTTGTATATGATCATTTGAGTGGGCGTTTACCTATGATTGCGAGTGGTGGAATTAACTCGGTAGAAAGTGCATTAGATGCGATGCGACAAGCAGATATGGTGGGTATGTCGTCACCGTTTGTCACAGAACCTGACTTTGTGACAAAACTTGCAGCAGGGCAGCCTGAATGTATTGATTTACACATCACTCAAGATGATTTAGAGGAATTAGCTATTCCGCATGCAGCTTTTAAAGATATTGTGAAAATGATGGATTATGGTGAAGGATTAGCTTTGAAAACAAGAGATGAACTACGTAAATTAGAACAAAATTATGACGATTAACAATAAGGAGCGGGGCAGAGTTCTTTGTGAATTCGTAGTCCCGCTCCCTATATTGTTATGGTGTATCTACAATTGATGCTTGAGCCATCGCTGTGCCAAAGTCACCGTATTGATGTGTAGTGGCTAATTGTTTAAAAGCCTCTTCAATGAGTGAATCAAATTTATGCAATCTAAACTCCTTATCTTGTACCATTGTTAAAATGTCAGGATATGTTTTGAAAAGATATTCAATAGTGAGATCTAAATCTTCAGAAAAAGAATCGAATGTTTCGATAGCTACGTTAATAAATGGTGTCAATTGTCCACGCACATTTAATAATCGTTCGATATCAGCATCATATTTAGCCAATAAGTCTTCTGATAATTCTAATTCTTCTACATGCATTGAACTATCTAATGCATAAAATAGTTGGTAGGCATGACGGCCTTCGATAAAGTGTAAGTGATTATCATTAGTACTTGTTTCACCATAACGTGCTTGATTTTTAATCATTTTTGTAATATGTAATTTAATTAAAACGATTGTTGCTTCTTTAATATGAGCGATATCTTTACGATTTTGACCTTGCAGTTGTTCTTTAATTTGTGCTTCCAATTCATCGTGTATTTGAGGCATCAAATTTAGACGCGCTTGTAATACATCAGTAGTTAATATATCTGCGGACATCTTCGTCACTCCAATTTCTATCTAAAATTAATCTTATATATAATTATCGCATAAAAAAGACTTTTTTGGGGAGAGAAATAATCAGTTTCTTTTTTTGAGTGTTTAAAAATATGAAGATTTACAATGAACAATAAGAATTAGTGGATGTTTGAGGGCAACAACGATAATTGTTTTCTGTTAAGATAGCGACATTGATTGTGAAAGATGATACGTGGGAGGCTATTATGGCATCATTAGATGGGCTGCCATGGGTACTTCGAATATTTAAATCAGATTATGGTGCTGAGGCAACACCTGAAACATAACAAGCTTATTGGCAGCCACAACAAATCCAATTATTAGATATCGCATTTTCAATAGCCATTGCTATGGTGCTTGTAGCGACATCATGCACTTTATCAGATTAGATTCAAGATATAGTGCCTAAATCTAATTCAATCTTGACGACTGTAGCCTTTTTTGCAGATCAATACCTATACTAACAACATTGACCAGTTTGAGACTATGAACGATATATTGGCAGTAGTTGATTGGATTGAAAATATGCTTATACCAAGCTTTTTTCAATCCAAGTCAACTTGCCGAGGCAGGACTAGGAATTCATAATGAGTTCAGTTCTGCTCCCTTTATGCTATTTCTTTTTATTTATATTGTTTGTAGAATCATGTTGTTTATCTTGTTGATCTTCACGTTCTTCTAAGCTAATCGTGTAATCTTTATCATCATTAATATATGTCATGGCAAAGTGTTTCGTATGCTCTCTGCGTAATGCACGCATTAAAGAAAAAATCATTAACAGCAAAATAATAGAAAAAGGCAAACCAGTAACGACGGCTGCAGATTGTAAACTTGTTAAACCCCCGGCAATCGTCATAGCAACCGATATAGCACCGATTAATAAACCCCAAATAACTTTATGTTTAACTTTTGGATTTTCTTTACCACCTGTGGCCATGCTAGCAACGATATGTGTGGTGGAATCCGCACTAGTAACGATGAAGATAAAGATTAAGGTAATGGCTAGGGCACTAGTGATGTCGCTAATCGGGAACTTAGACAGTAACTCAAATAATGCTACAGTATAATCTTTATCGACTACATTAGCAATCGGATCACCGCCAAGTGCTATTTTTAATGCTGTCCCGCCAAAGCCAGCTATCCATGAAAATGAAATTAAAGGTGGCACGAGCAGAACCCCTACGACAAATTCGCGGATTGTGCGCCCACGAGAAACACGAGCCACGAAACCACCAATAAATGGGGACCAAGAAATAACCCAGGCCCAATAAAAGACGGTCCATTTTTGCACCCAAGAATTATCCCCTTGATACGGATTAATACGGAGACTATATTCAACAAAATGCGTGATATAATCGCCAATCGCAAGCGTATAAGATTCTACAATAAATTTTAAATCACCAAATATAAGCATAAAGATAAGTAACAGTGCGCCTAACCCAATGTTGATATTGCTCAACCATTTTACGCCTCTATTTAAGCCGGTTAAAGCAGAGCCTAAGAAGATACACACCATTAAAATTGTAATTCCTATCTTAGTTACATTTGTATTTGGAATATGGAATACATAGTTAAGGCCGCCACTAATCTGTAAAATTCCAAGACCAATTGAGGTTGCAATACCCATGACAGTGGCAATAATAGCTAAAATATCAATAATATTGCGAAATGGACGTTTATAAGCTTCACCAAAGACAGGTTCCATTGCGGTGGAAATGAGTCCGTTGCGTTTTTTTCTAAATTGAAAGAATGCTACTATTAAACCGGCAATCGCAAATATAGACCATTGAGAGATTCCCCAATGAAAGAACGTATATCCCATAGCTAGCCGTGCAGATGATGCAGATTCACTGGTAATCTTCCCAGGAAAAGGTGAATGTAAATAGTGCGTCAATGGTTCGGCTACACCCCAAAAGACAATACCAACACCTAAGCCAGCAGAAAATAGCATACCAATCCATGAAATAGTGGAAAATTCAGGCGCTTCATCATTATCTCCCAGCTTGAAGCGACCATAACGTGAAACAGCGAGGGAAATCAAAAAGACGTCGAGAATAAAGATAATTAGTAAAAATAGCCAGCCAAACGAATTAGTCAAAAAATTATAAATTGCTTGTGCCCGTGATCCAAATGCTTTTGGAAATAAGCCGGCAATTGCAGTGATGATTAAAATGATAAGTACGGAAAATGCATAAACAAAATTGTTATTTTTCTTCCTTTTGTCAGACATGGAGCTGTTTAGTCATCCCTTTGTTTAAATTTATTGTCGTTAAAAGTATAACCATAAGTTTTAAAATAATTCAAAAATTTATGGATTTTAACTACAAATGCTGTGGTGAAAAAAGTAACACAATCATATATGGACAATGGTGAAACATCTAATAATGAAAAGATTTTTCATTTTTCAAGAAGCATGGGAGAGCAGAGTCTGAAATGATATAATAAAGGCGTTATAAGACAATCATTATACACAGAAAAGAAGGGATCGTATGTCTAAATATGCGCTAATTAACGGGAAGATTTACACAGAACAGCAAGTGATTGAGCATGGATATGTTGTGATTAATGATGGACGTATTGAGCAAATCGCATCAGGTAAATATGATGGTATGTTAGAAACGGTTGATGCACAAGGTCAGCACGTCCTACCAGGATTTATTGATATTCACATTCATGGGGGATATGGTGCTGATGCCATGGATGCATCATATGAAGGGTTAAAACATTTAGCTGAAAATTTATTGTCAGAAGGAACGACAAGTTTCTTAGCAACTACAATGACACAGTCTGATGAAAATATCATTAAAGCTTTAGCTAATATTGCTAAGTATCATCAAGAACAACAACAAGGAACTGCAGCAGAAATTGTGGGAATACATTTAGAAGGGCCATTTATTTCAGAACATAAAGTGGGAGCACAAAATCCACAATATGTGCAACGACCTTCCGTGGATAAAATTCAACAATTTCAACAAAGTGCGCAAGGTTTAATTAAAGTGATCACCTTTGCACCGGAAGTGGAAGGTGCACAAGAGACATTAGCTGCACTACATCATGATATTATTTTCTCAATAGGTCATACTGTTGCGGATTTTGATCAAACGAATGAGGCAGTCACATGTGGTGCGAAACATATTACACACTTATACAATGCAGCGACAGGCTTTGAGCATCGCAAGCCAGGAGTTTTCGGCGCAGCATGGACCAATTCAGGATTAAATACGGAAGTGATTGTTGATGGTATTCATTCACATCCAACAGCGGTTAAACTTGCGTATCAACTCAAAGGACATGAACATTTCTATCTTATTACTGATGCCATGCGTGCTAAAGGCATGTCTGATGGAGAATACGACCTAGGCGGTCAAAATGTTATCGTTAAAGGGTCAGAAGCGCGTCTAGCATCAGGATCTTTAGCTGGAAGTATTTTGAAAATGAATGATGGACTGAAAAATGTGATGACCTTTACTGGACAAGGACTAGACCAAGTGTGGCGCGTAGCCAGTTTAAATCAGGCAATCGCGTTAAAAATTGATGATCAAAAGGGTAGTATAGCAGTAGGTAAAGACGCTGACTTAGTTATTGTTGATGATGATATTCAAGTATTAACAACAATCAAAGCAGGTTGTATGCATCGATACCGTTCACTTGGGGAATAGATAAATTAAGACCATAATAAAAAAATTTAGGAGGCGTATTATATGCAAAGTAATTATAGATTTCCTAATGCTATCTTTTTCTTTAATATGCTGTTATTAGCTGCAACATTAGCGATTATAGCTTTGGCGATTGTCAACTTTATCTCTAATAGCATCATAACTAAAGCAGGCGTTGTCTTTGAGATGGCCTGGCAAGAAACTGAAATTATTTTTGTATCAGCATGTGGTATCTGTATTCTTATTAGTTTAATAGCACTATTTATCTTAAAATTATTTGAATATAAATAAGTCAAATATCAAACCGGAATATAAAGCCATTCTATGTAGAAACGTTAACTACACAGAATGGCTTTTATAGTATGTTATTTAGTGTATTTTGGTCAACTAAATGTTTAATGATTGATAAAGCGCGTTATCAACAATCACATCTACACGTTCATGTTGATGTAAAATAGACGCAGGTAAATCTTCAGTAATATGTCCATCTATCAATCTTTGTAGGGCATCATGTTTCTTGTCACCAAACGCTAATAGTATAATACGTTTCGCGCGTGTGATGTTATCTAGACCCATAGATATGGCTTGTTTAGGAACATCTGCTAACTTAGAGAAATGCACACTATTAGCTTGAATCGTGGATGTCGTCAAATTAACGACGCGGGTGTGACTATCAAAAGGTGTTCCTGGCTCATTAAAGCCAATGTGCCCATTTTGACCAATGCCTAACAGTTGAATATCACGTTGACCAACCGATTGTAATAATGTTTCATAGCGCAATGCTTCGCTTTCAAGATTGTCTGCCGCACCATTTGGGATATGGATGAACGCTTTATTCCAGCCAGAATAGTTGTCAAATAAGCGTTCATGCATATAGTGATGATAACTGTGCTCATGATGTGCGTCTAAACCAACATACTCATCGAGGTTAAATGTGTGCACTTGAGAGACATCTATGTGATTTAAATCTAATAAATCAGTGAAATATGGATAAACGCTTGTCATCGTAGCTCCTGTTGCTAAACCTAATATTGCGTCAGGTTTATCTTGGAGTAATTTAATTAATTCTATAGCGACGTAGCGACTAGCTGTTTGCTGGTCTCCAAGATTTAAAATTCTCATATTTGAAACACCTCCAATGACATTCAATTTTAAAATAAATGTGTAAATTAATCTTCAGCTATCGCTTTAATAAAGCGTTCGGTAATTTGTTTTGGTCGAGAGATTGCACCGCCAACGACAGTACAATAAACGCCTAAATCACTCACTTGTTTATACATTTCTGGTGTGATGACATTGCCTTCAGCTATAACTTTGGCTGAAACTGAATTCAGTACATCCTTTAAAAAAGCAAAGTCATTTTCGTATAAAATATGGCCTTTAGTATATGAGGTATAGCCTCTTAATGTTGTGCCAATATAATCAAATCCTAACTTATCTGCTTGCTGAGCTTCGTCTAATGTCGAAATATCTGCCATAATTTCTACGTTTGGTGCATGTTGTCGAATATAGTCAACTAATTCTGACAGCGTTTCTTTTGGGCGAGTTTGTTTCGTCGCATCTAACGCAATAACGTCACAGCCACTAGCGATCAATTCATCGACTTCCTTAGACGTTGCGGTAATAAAGACATCCGAATTGACATAATCTCGTTTAACAATACCAATAACTGGTAAATTGACTTCGCGCTTTATCGCGAGTATATCTTCTTTAGTGTTGGCTCTGATGCCAACTGCGCCTCCTTGATAAGCGGCTAAAGCCATCTTAGACATAATAAATGATGAATGTAATGGTTCATCAGGTAAAGCTTGGCAAGAAACAATTAATCCTTGTGGTAACATGTTAAACACTCCAATTACTTTTGTTTAATTTGTAAAAGATAGGTCTAGAATGATTGGTTAATATCATCATATCATTAAGAAATTTTTTATCAATTTAAATTTAACTTTTGAAAAAGATTTTCAAATAGTCTACACTCAAGTTAATACGAATAAAGGACTGAGGATGATGAAATTTGATAATAGAGTACAACGTAGTCGGCACATACTAACAAAAATGGATCGCAAAATTGTCACATTTATTCAAGAACAAGAATTAGATGATCGCTTTTCTACTATTAATTCTCTTGCTTATGCCATTGGTACGTCTCCGGCCACTATTACACGTTTCAGTAATAAGTTAGGCTATGATAACTTTCAAGATATGAAATTTAGTGTACAACATGAAAAATCTGAAAAAATAGTCGAAAATGCGCCACTAGTACAACAAATTCACCGTTATCACCAACGTATTATACAACAGACAGGGGAATTTATTTCTGAGGAAAAGATTAAACGCTTTGCGCATAATTTAAAAACAAGACGTCAAATTAACTATGCTGGTTTAGGTAGTTCTGGGTTAACAGCCAGCGAATTTTATTATCGAACGATGCGTATGGGCTTAAAAGGAATGGTGTCCACAGATGCGCATCAGATGAAAATATCGGCGTCCTTATTGTCAGCGCAAGATATGTTTGTTGCTATTTCTAATAGTGGAGAGACGATAGAATTAATTGAAGCAGCAGCGATTGCACATGATCAAGGCGCATATGTTGCGGTTATAACGAATTATGAAGGTAGTAGTATTACTGAAAAGGCAGACTTAGTACTGATTACTACGGATCAATCTCGAATTAATGATTCTCAATTTATTAATACGCAAATTGCCACTTTCTTTTTAATGGATATTGTCAGTTATCTCCTATTAAACGATCCCCATATGAATCAACTTTATCAGCATACACGACAGACAATATTAGGTAAATAGTGATTATAAGCTAAAGATTGGTACATCATTACTAGAACCAATTGATAAGGGAGCGGGACAGAATTCATAATGAATTCGTAGTCCTGCTCCCTTTATCATTCAACAAGTGCACCATACAAAGCAGCATGGTTTTTCGTGCGTGTTGTTTGAAGTCGAGCGCCTCCGTAGCCATGGGGTAAATAGTGCTGAATATGGGGTTCGATATATTGAATAAGCCTGTCACCTTGTGAGGAAATACCACCACCAATTAAGATTAAATCTGGATCATAGATGATTTGTATTTGCGCAATTCCCTCAGCAACAGCATTTCCCCAATCATTAAGCAGTTGGACAGATTGCTTGTCGTCAGCTTCTGCAAGGTCAAAAAGTGCAGGAACGCTGATGTTTGCATCTAAGCCGTATGCTTTAATTAACGCTTTCAAAGCAGATGTTGAAGCCCGTTGCTCATAAGTTAAACCATCGCTTGAACGGTAAAGTAAGTAGCCAATTTCATTTGCGTGATAACGCGCCCCTGTATATAAGCCATGCTGTTGTGTGTAAAACGCGCCTCCAATACCAGTGCCTAATGTTAAACAGAAAATATGGCTTTCTGGATACTTATGTAATACAAGTTCTCCTAACAACGCTGCATCAACATCATTATGTACTGTAATATGATCAGACAAATCTCCCAAATGTTGTTGGAAATCAGTACCATTGTAATTTGCAATTGTAGGACCAGCGTAAATAATTGCTTTTCGTTCAGTGTCAACTACACCAGCCGTTGAAATACCAATATGTGGACGTTCTAGCTGATAATGTTGAATATACTTAGCAATTAAGTCATGAACCGTATCAATGATTAACGTTTTCTTATTATCAGGTGTTTTTATAGATTCATGTGCCAGCATATCTAAGTCCGTATTAAATACGGCAATTTTAATATTGGTACCACCAATGTCTACCGCAATTTTATACATCTATTATTCCTCCTTTATCAATTAACATTATATAAACAGTTGTTCGTAGTTAGAACAATATTTAATGTTTTGAAAATATTTTTCATAAAATTAAGACAAAAATGTTAAAACGTTTCAAAACATATTGTAACCTTATTAGAAAGCGTTTACAATTTTAATGTAAAAGTTGGGTTAATGGTTAAGTCTATTTATTATCTAAATAAACTTTGAATGAATAACAATGAAATTGGAGTGATAAACAATGGATAACAACTTGAAAGGCATATTTGCAGCGCTGCTTGTTCCATTTGATGAACAGGGACAAGTTAAAGAAGAGGGACTAAAACAAATTGCACGCAATGCCATTGAAACAGAAGGTTTAGATGGTTTATATGTAAATGGTAGTTCAGGAGAAAACTTTTTAATTAGTAAAGAACAAAAGAAACAAATTTTCAGATTAGCAAAAGAAGCGGTTGGCGATAAAGCAAAACTAATTGCTCAAGTAGGTTCATTAGATTTAAATGAAGCAATTGAATTGGGACAATATGCAACAGAATTAGGTTATGATGCATTATCAGCCGTTACGCCATTTTACTATCCATTTAGCTTTGAAGAAATTAAACAATATTATTTCGACATTATCGAGGCAACACAAAATAACATGATTATATACGCGATTCCAGACTTAACGGGTGTCAATATTAGTATTGAACAATTTGGGGAACTCTTTAATCATGACAAAGTGATTGGTGTGAAATACACAGCACCTAATTTCTTCTTACTAGAACGTATTCGTAAAGCCTTTCCAAATAAATTAATATTATCGGGATTTGATGAAATGCTTGTTCAAGCAACGGTATCCGGAGTAGATGGTGCGATAGGATCAACATATAACGTAAATGGACGTCGCGCGCGTCAAATCTTTGAATTAGCGCAACAAGGCAATGTATCAGAAGCGTATAAAATTCAACATGAAACAAACGATATTATTCAAAACGTGTTAGCGATGGGTATTTATCCAACTTTAAAAGAAATATTAAAAACGCGTGGTATCGATGGTGGTTTGCCAAAACGCCCATTTGCGCCATTCAATGAAGCGCATCG
Source organism: Staphylococcus sp. HMSC62D11 (assembly GCF_001839145.1). Lineage (NCBI taxonomy): Bacteria > Bacillati > Bacillota > Bacilli > Caryophanales > Staphylococcaceae > Staphylococcus > Staphylococcus sp. HMSC62D11. The sequence goes on from NZ_KV840185.1 coordinate 398,685, forward strand.
TGCCACATTAGACAACTTAATTAATAAATACAACTTGTAAAAACAAAATATTGAAAATTAAGAGGTGTTGTGAATGCAGCAAATAGGATTTGGATTTTGGAACTGGGTCGCAGTTCTACTGTATTTATTGATTATGTTAGCTGTAGGAGCTTATTTTACTAAACGTGCCAGTCAAAGCACAGATAGTTTCTTTACGGCTAGTGGTCGTTTGCCGTCTTGGGCAGTTGGCTTTTCTATTTATGCAACAACGTTAAGTGCAATTACATTTATGTCTACACCTGAAAAAGCATTTTTAACGGATTGGGCATATATTGCAGGAAACATCGCAATTGTAGCAATTATACCTATTTTAATTGCATTCTACGTACCATTTTTCAAAAAGTTAAAAGTCACGTCAGCATATGAATATTTAGAAGCGCGCTTTGGACCAAGTGTTCGCGTTATTGGCTCATTACTTTTTGTCATTTTCCATTTAGGACGTATTGCAATTGTGATTTATTTACCAACACTAGCCATTACATCTGTATCAGATATGAATCCATTTTTAGTAGCGAGCTTAGTAGGAATATTATGTATTTTATATACGTTTTTAGGTGGATTTGAAGGGGTAGTATGGAGTGACTTTATCCAAGGTGTAATTCTATTGGGTGGCGCTTTAATGATTATTTTAATTGGCGCCTTTGAAATTAAAGGTGGTTTTGGCACGATCATTCATGATGCGATTGCTAATAAAAAGATTATGAGTGCAGATAACTGGAAATGGAATTCTGCAGCAGCATCGATTCCTATTATTTTCCTGGGAAATATTTTTAATAACTTACATCAATACACAGCTAGTCAAGATGTTGTTCAACGTTATCAAGCTTCAGATTCAATGGAAGAAACGAAAAAGTCATTGTGGACAAACGGTGTATTAGCGCTTATTTCTGCACCTATTTTCTATGGTATGGGCACAATGATGTATTCATTTTATCAACATCAAGATAGCTTACCTAAGGGATTTAATACCTCTTCAGTTGTACCGTATTTCATTTTAACTGAAATGCCACCTTTTGTAGGTGGTCTATTGATTGCCGCAATTTTTGCAGCTGCGCAATCTACAATTTCATCAAGTTTGAATTCAATTTCAGCGTGTATATCAGAAGATATTAAACATCGTTTCTTTGGTAAAGGACGTGACAAGGACGAAGTTAATTTTGCACGTATCGTCATTATTATAGCTGGCTTGCTTAGTTATGGTATCTCTATGTATTTAATCGCAGCAGATTCAAATAACTTATGGGATCTCTTCTTATTAGTAACAGGTCTTTTTGGTGTACCACTTGCTGGTATCTTTGCGGTAGGTATCTTTACAAAGCGTGCAAATACATTTGGAGTGTTCGTTGGACTTATTTCAGGTGTAATCTTCGCGTATTTCTTTAATGGCATAGGTGGAGGCAATTCGCCATTTTATGTATCAATTATATCATTTATGATAGCCTTTATTTTTGGATATCTTATCAGTTTAGTTGTTCCAGCTAAATATGCAAAGGATATTACAGGATTAACAATTTATGATAAAGACAAGCCTTCAAACTATGTATCTAAAGTTGCAAATAAATAATTTTATAGCAGTAGTTTAATAAAAGATAAAAACAGTCTTGGACATGCATCTCAGAAAAATAGCGCTCAGATGAATTGAATTCAACTTATCTGAGCGCTTCTTTTTATTCAATACTTCGTAT
>NZ_KV840186.1:0-585 GCF_001839145.1 Staphylococcus sp. HMSC62D11
TGGATGTGCCAGTAACAGTGAAAGAACAACCAGATAAAGACAAATATGAACCAACTACTAAACCAATTACTAAATCATTTGGTACGCCAACGACAGCAGATGAAGTCCAAAAAGCAGTAACGGTACCAGGTTTCCCAAGCTCGAAAGGTACACCAGTAGTAACAGTAGATAATCCAAGCACATTGCCAAATGGTCAAACACCGGGCACATATACAGTGCCGGTAACAGTAACATATCCAGATGGTACAAAAGACCATACCAATGTTACTGTTAATGTTGGCGATCCAGATAGCGGAAAATATGAACCGAAAGTGACACCAATCACAAAAGATTTTGGTACACCGACAACAACGGATGACGTAACAAAAGCAGTGACCGTGCCAAACTATCCAAGTGATAAACCAGCACCAAAAGTAAGTGTAGATGATCCAAGTACATTACCGAACGGTAAAACACCAGGAGAATACACAGTACCAGTGACAGTGACATATCCAGATGGCACAAAAGATCATGTCAATGTACCTGTAAAAGTTGGAAATCCAGATAGTAGTAAATATGAACCAAAAGTAACGCCAATCACAAAAG
>NZ_KV840187.1:0-55021 GCF_001839145.1 Staphylococcus sp. HMSC62D11
CGATAAATAACGGCTTTGCGAAGAGAAAGCGATTAGATAACATTATTTATCGGAATTTTCTGAAATTATAGTTGTATGTTTTTGATATCGTGGTAAAATATAACTATTCCTTTGAAAGGGGTGGTTATTATATTTCCTTACATATTATTTATTACTACAATGTCATTTACGCCTGGGCCTAATACGATTATGGCGATGTCAGAGGGACAGCGGAAAGGATTTTTACGAGCGTTACCATTTAATTTAGGCGTGTTGCTAGGCATTTTATTGACTTTAACTGTGGCATTATTATTTTCAGAGCCATTGAAAGAATCACAAATGTTTATTTTGATTATGAAGATAATAGGAACAGTGTATCTTTTATATTTAGCTTACCATGTGGTGGTGTCTACGCCAGAGGATGCTGAAGATGCGTTAGATCGTCCTATTTTGAAAGGGATATTAATTCAAACTACTAATATAAAGGCAATGCTTTATTTTTTGACAGGATTGACGACATTTTCATTACCTGCTGCTTGGGAACATACTTATATTCGATCGATATTATTAATTGTTATAGGTATTGCTGGTGCGCTTGCTTGGTCACTATTGGGTCAAGTGATGAATACTTTGTATCATCGCCATTATAGAATTATTAATGTTATTATTGCGCTGTTACTACTTTATAGTGCAGTAGAATTATGGTAGATATCAAAAAATTTAGAGGTTAACGTTTGGCATATTATCGTTTTTGAGTTATTAAGATTTATGATAGCGATAAATATGCTTTTTTTATAGAAAATCGGTTGATGAAACATAGTTATGTCATCAACCGATTAGTCGTAATTTATTTAAATCAGCAAAGAATATAGCATTTTATTTTCATTGATATAGATGTTTGAAGGATCAAAATGATTAACATTCTGCTTAAGTTGTGCTAAGTCATCATGTTTTTTTAATTGAATACCTATAATAACGGTACCAGTATTTTGAGATGTTTTTTTCAAGTATTCAAATTTAGTAATGTCATCTTGAGGACCGAGCACATCGTTAACAAATTCCCTTAATGCCCCTGGACGTTGAGGGAAATTTAAGATGAAGTAGTGCTTCATTTCTTCGTAAAGTAAAGAGCGTTCTTCTATTTCTTTCATACGATTGATGTCATTATTTCCGCCACTAATAATACAAACAATCGTTTTGCCTTTAATTTGTTCGCGATAATTTTCTAAGGCAGAAACACTAAGCGCACCAGCTGGTTCTGCTACAATGGCTTGTTTAGAATATAAATCTAAAATGGTTGAACAAACTGCACCTTCATCCACTTGTACAAAATCGTCTACGTTATGGCGTGCGATATCATAAGTAATATCACCAACGCGTGCGACAGAGGCACCATCTACAAACTTATCGATATTGGATAAAGTAACGATTTTATGTTGAACAACCACAGCTTCATACATGCTACTAGCACCAATAGGTTCTACACCGATAATTTTAGTCTTAGGGGAATGTTGCTTTAAATAGGTGCTAACACCAGAAATAAGGCCACCGCCACCAATTGCACTGAATACATAATCAAATTGAAGATGACCTTTCTCAGCTTCACTAATTAGTTCTTTAGCAATGGTTCCTTGACCAGCAATTGTATGAACATTATTAAATGGATCAATAAAAGTCATGTGGTGCTGCTTTGTATAAGCTAAAGCGTCTTTAAGACAGTCATCGAAAGTGTCCCCAGTAAGAATGACTTTGACATGTGATTCACCAAAGAATTTGACCTGGTTTATCTTTTGAAGTGGGGTTGTTACTGGCATAAAAATGACTGCTTTCAGCTTTAATTGTTTAGCTGTATATGCGACGCCTTGTGCATGATTACCTGCGCTAGCACATGTTATTCCTTTAGCTTTATCTGCTTCAGATAAAACTGATATAGCATTATAAGCACCACGTAACTTAAAAGAACGAACCCACTGTAAATCCTCTCGCTTTAAATATACATTGCACTGATATTTTTGTGATAAATATCTATCATATTGTAAAGGTGTTTCTTTGACAACATCCTTAATTCTTAAATAAGCATCATCTACTTCTTGAGCAGAAACACGACTTGTAACTGTCATAGTACCTCCAACCTTTTTATCTCGTTTTTTCATAGTTTTTGATTAAATCTTCATATTGTAATGTGATCGCAATATCATCTAAACCATTAATGAATTTGTTCTTCCATGTAGGATCAATGTCAAAATGGAATTGTTGTGTGTCTGTATTTACTGTCTGATTAGGTAAATCTATCGTAATGTTGGCATGTTGAGCTAGTTTATGTCTTACATCTTCCGGCAGCACAATGGGTAATAGCCCGTTTTTTGTACAGTTCATATAAAATATATCACTGAAACTACCGGCAATAATGATATTGAAACCATAATCTTTTAGTGCCCAAGCGGCATGTTCGCGACTAGAGCCACAACCAAAGTTATCTCCAGTAATTAAAATAGACGCACCTTTGTATTGAGGTTTATTAGGATTAAAATCAGGATTATCAGTGCCGTCAGATAAATAGCGCCATTCATCAAAAGCAAAAGGGCCAAATCCTGTTTTAGTGATACGCTTCAAATGAACTTTCGGAATAATTTGGTCAGTATCGATATTATCATTGAAAAGGGGAACAGTTTTTCCTTTATAAATCGTTATTGGTTTAATTTCCATCGTTAACACACGACCTTTCTAACATCAACGAATTTACCATTAATAGCTGCAGCTGCAGCCATAGCAGGTGATACAAGATGTGTGCGTGCGCCTTTACCTTGACGTCCTTCAAAATTACGATTGCTTGTTGAAGCGCAATGAACACCTTCAGGAACTTGATCTGGGTTCATACCAAGACACATGGAGCATCCAGGTTCACGCCATTCAAATCCAGCTTCTTTGAAAATTTTATCTAATCCAAGAGCCTCGGCTTCATGTTTTACCGTTCTTGAACCAGGAACTACAATCGCTGTTATTTTAGGATGTACATGTTTACCTTTGACAATTTGACTTGCTTCTAGAAGATCAGATAGTCGTGCATTAGTACAGGAACCTAGAAATACATAGCCTAAGTCAATGTCTTCTGCTTTTTGACCTGGTTGTAGTCCCATATATTGGTAGGCACGTTCATCGTTAACACTTTTGATAGTGGGAAATGGTGTATTAAAGCTGACTCCCATTTCTGGATTTGTACCCCAAGTGACTTGCGGTTCTAGATTAGAAATATCGATTTCAATTACTTTGTCGAACTTTGCGTGAGTGTCAGTATAAAGTTGTTTCCATTTTTCGAGTGAGTGTTCATAATTTTGAGCATATGGTCGTCCTTTAACATAATCAAAGGTTGTTTGATCGGGTTGAATTAGACCATATTTTGCGCCAGCCTCGATTGCCATATTACAGATAGTCATGCGTCCTTCCATAGATAATTGGCGGATAGCTTCACCTGTGAATTCCAAGGCATAACCAGTACCAAAATCGACACCATACTGATTAATAAGATAGAGAATGATATCTTTGGCATACACACCTTTAGGTAACTGGCCTTGAATATCAATCTTTAAGTTTTTAGGTTTTGTTTGCCATAACGTTTGGGTTGCAAACACATGTTCAACTTCACTTGTACCAATTCCAAAAGCTATAGCACCAAATGCACCATGTGTTGCAGTATGTGAATCGCCGCATACAATTGTCTTACCTGGTTGCGTCAATCCTGTTTCAGGACCAACCATATGCACAATGCCTTGCTCATCTGACCCCATATCGAAAAGATGTACACCAAAATCATTGGCATTGCGCTGCAACGTTGTAATTTGCTTATTAGCGATGTCATCTTTGATGTTAAATATATCAATTGTTGGTACATTATGATCCAATGTGGCAAAGGTTAGATCAGGACGACGTAATTGACGTTGTTGAAGTCTTAATCCTTCAAAAGCTTGAGGAGACGTTACTTCATGGATAAGGTGCAAATCGATATATAATAATTGTGGTTCACCTTCATTACCTGTAATGACATGCTGATTCCAAATTTTATCAAATAATGTTTGTTCCATATTGCGTCCCTCCTTAATAGCTTTTGTATAAGTATTCAAAGAATTGAGATGTAGATGTTGTGCCGCCTAGGTCTTTAGTTAAAATGCCTTTACGAATCATTGAATATACATTTTGTTCAAGTTCATCTGCGGCAGTAGCTTGATTTAAACTTTCACGCAAGCACATTGCTAATGAGAGAATCATGCCTACTGGATTAGCAATATTTTGATTAGCGATGTCAGGTGCAGAACCATGAATAGGTTCATATAGACGCGGACCGTTCTCACTAAAACTTGCTGAAGGTGATAACCCTAAAGATCCTGGAATAACAGATGCTTCATCACTTAAAATATCACCAAATAAATTTTCTGTAACAATGACGTCAAATTGTGTTGGATATGTTATCAAATGCATACTACAAGCATCTACTAACAAATGATTTACAGTGACATCAGGATATTCTAAACTCACTTTATTAACTATTTTTCTCCATAATTTACTGGAAGCTAAAACATTTTCTTTATCTACAGAAGTAAGTTTTTTCTTGCGTTGCTGTGCTAGATTAAAAGAGACTCTCACAATACGCTCAATCTCATCGCTTGTGTAAGTCAATGAATCAACTGCAGATGTATCTGATAAGTGTCTCGGTTCTCCGAAATAAATACCACTAGTTAATTCACGTACAATAACCAAATCTGTTCCTTCTACACGGTCCGCTTTTAGTGGTGAAAATTGACTCATACCTGAAGTTACTTTCGTTGGGCGTATGTTTGCATATAAACCTAAAGACTTTCTTAAAGTAAGTAAGCCTTGTTCAGGCCGATTATTCGGATCATTCCACTTTGGACCACCAATAGCTCCTAATAAGATAGCATCTGCGTTTTGGCATGCTTCAAGTGTTTCAGCAGTTAAAGGTACATGATAATGATCAATAGAAGCACCGCCAAAATGATGTTTAGTTACTTGATAGTCAAATTGGTATTTGTGACTTATATATTGTAATAGTTTTAATGTACCATTCAATATTTCTGGACCGATGCCATCGCCGGGTAGAGCTACGATATTATAAGTCATGACTAATTACCTCCTGTAATAGAGCAGTAGGGTGGTTTAAAGCATATTTGGCATGTGCTTCAACATAAGCTTTGCATGAAGCCATTAAAATATCATGATCAATGCCAATGCCCGTTTCAAATTGACCGTCAATATTTAATTGAACATGTACTTCAGCTTGAGCATCTATGCCTTCAGTAACAGAATCGATTCGATAATCGATGAGTTTACTATCTCTTTGGAAAATACGATTCATAGCATTATAAATGGCGACAATTGATCCTGTACCAATACTTGAATCTTGATAAAGATGGCCATCTTTATCTTTAATAACGATTACAGCACTTTGTAATCCTTGTGATACAAATTGTAATTGTAATGAATCAACTTGATATAATGCATTTTGTTCATGTTCTGTACCTTGAATTAATGCATGAATATCTCGGTCTGATACTGTTTTTTTCTTGTCAGCAATAGCTTTAAATTGTTTGAATAACTGTATTTGAGCTTTTGGTTCAATATCGTAACCTAATGATTTTAGTTTTTCAGCAAAGGCATGTTTTCCTGAAAGTTTACCTAGCGGCAATTCATTTGTTTTAACACCGACTAGTTGAGGCGTAATAATCTCATATGTCTCTGGATTTTTTAACACACCATCTTGATGTATACCGGATTCATGACTAAACGCATTTTGTCCTACAATTGCTTTGTTACGTGGTACGCGTATACCAGCAAATCTTGCGATTAAATCTGATGTTGATTTCGTTTCATTTAATTTTAAATGAGTTGTTAAACCGTAATGTTCTTTTCTGATATATAAAGCAAGAGCTAGCTCTTCTAATGCTGTATTCCCAGCGCGTTCTCCGATACCATTAACAGTACCTTCTATGCGTCTTGCGCCACCTTCAATTGCAGCTAAACTATTAGCCACTGCTAGACCAAGATCATCATGACAATGTGCGCTATAGATAACGTCTTGAGTTGTTTGAACATGGTTAATGAGGTATTTAAAAATGTTGCCATATTCACTAGGATAGCTATAACCTACAGTGTCTGGAATATTGATTATTGATGCACCAGCATCTACGGCAGTTTGTACACATTTTAATAAGAAAGGTAATTCTGTACGTGTTGCATCTTCAGGTGAGAACTGTACGATATCAAAACGTGCTTTACAGTAACTGACATGTTCTTTAATTGATGCTAGAACCTCTGCTTGTGACATTTTTAATTTATATTTCAAATGAATAGGTGAAGTAGCTATGAATACATGTACAGCTGGATGAGCTGCATTTTTAGTAGCTTCATATACAGCATCTATATCAGGTTTTCGACATCTAGCTAAACCGCATACTGTTGTTGTTTTTAATGCTTCTGATATGGATTTTACAGATTTGAAACTCCCTTCACTCGAAGCAGGAAATCCAGCTTCGATGACATCTACGCCCCAATGTTCCAACTGTTTGGCAATCTTTAAACGTTCTTCAAAGGAAAAACTAACACCTGGTGTTTGCTCACCATCTCTAAGTGTTGTGTCGAAAATTTGAATATGGCTTTCCATAATTAAATTCCCCCTAAATGATTATTGTTGAATACTTTTAGATTTAATAAATGGCATCATTTTTCTTAATTCACGACCGACCGCTTCAATTTCATGACCATGTTGTTTTTCACGTAATTGATAGAATTCTTTGAAGCCATTTTCATTGTCTTTAATAAATCGATTTGCGAAGTTTCCATTTTGAATATCAGTTAAGACTGCTTTCATATTATTTTTTACTTCTGGTGTAATGACGCGTGGTCCTGAAACATAGTCACCAAATTCAGCAGTATTTGAAATTGAATAGCGAACATTTTCCATGCCGCCTTCGTACATTAAATCAACAATTAATTTCATTTCATGTAGTACTTCAAAATACGCTAATTCTTTTTGATATCCTGCTTCTACTAATGTTTCAAAGCCACTTTGAATTAATTTATGGATACCACCACAAAGTACAGCTTGCTCACCAAATAAATCTGTCTCAGTTTCTTCTTTAAATGTTGTTTCAATAACACCAGCGCGTGTGGCACCAATACCTTTGGCATAGCTTAGAGCAATATCACGTGCTTCTCCACTAGCATCTTGTTGAACGCCGAAGAGGGCAGGTACGGCAGTTCCTTCTACAAATGTACGTCTTACAAGATGTCCAGGGCCTTTAGGTGCAACTAAGAAAACATCGACATTTTCCGGAGGTGTAATAACACCAAAATGAATATTAAAACCGTGAGCAAATGCTAGTGCATTATGCGCTTCAAGGTTAGGTGCAATTTCTTTTTTATATACTGAACCTTGAATTTCATCTGGTAATAACACCATGATGACATCGGCTTGTTTAGTAGCCTCAGCTACTGGGTACACATCAAATCCATCTTCTTTTGCTTTATCAAATGAATGTCCTGGGCGAATTCCAACGATGACATCATATCCATTGTCTTTTAAATTTTGTGCATGTGCATGGCCTTGAGAACCGTAGCCAATTACAGCAATTTTTTTGCCTTTTAATGCATCTTTAGTTACTTGTTGATCATAATAAACTTTAGTCATAATAAATTCCTCCAAATTGTTATTATAATATTCAAAATTTTCAATCTATTGAAAATTGAATATCCCAATTATTTAAGATGTTAGCTCTATTTATTTTTGATTGTTTATAGGCTAGCGCATCAAAGGGATAATCTATAGTTCAACGACATTGATAACTGTTACTTGTTTTTTTAATTTAGCAATTAAAATTTTAAATAATTTTTCGTTTTCGATATCTGCTGTTAGTAAAACATTTGAAATGCCAGGATCTGATGAGGGCTTAACTTCAAGTTCACTGATATTATATTGAAGACGGACAAAGGCACTTGTAATGCGATTTAGCGTACTGACTTTGTCTTCAACCGTTAATTTTAATGTGCGTTTCATTCTAATCCCTCCATTTCATGATTTGCTTTACCAGCAGGTATCATTGGATTAACAGGTTCAACAGGTGAAATTCGAATTTCAATTAGTGCTGGACCTTCACTACTAAATGCCTTATCCAATTGTTGTTCTAATTGAGCAGGATTATCGATTAAATAACCTTTAATTCCGTATGCTTCTGCTATTTTCATAAAATCCGGTTGATCATTAAAGACTGAATGTGAAAATCGGTGATTAAAGAATTTATCTTGCCACTGTTTGACCATTCCGAGTGTGCCATTATTGATCAGTACAACTTTAATATTTAACTTATATTCATTAAAAATTGCCATTTCTTGGTTAGTCATTTGAAAGCCACCATCACCAACAAAACAAACTACAGTTTTATCTGGTGCGGCTAATTGTGCGCCAATTGCTGATGGAATGCCAAAGCCCATTGTTCCTAATCCACCGCTTGTAGCCCATTGACTATGATGTTTAAATGGATAAAATTGAGCTGCCCACATTTGGTGCTGGCCAACATCGGTGGTTACAACTGCATCTCCATTGGTTATCTTACCAATATATTCAATCGCTTGTTGTGGCTTACAAAACGTTTGGTCATCTGTCGCATATTTGAATGGATGTAAGTCTTTGTTACTTTGACAATGTTGTGCCCATGCTGTGAATTGAATTTCTTTATTAAAGTAGGCAGATAATTTTTTTAAAACCTTTTTACAATCTGCCACAATACCTAAATCAGTTTGAATGACTTTATTGATTTCAGATTCATCAATATCGACATGTACAATTTTGGCATTAGGCGCAAATTGAGCAGGGTTACTCGCTAAACGGTCATCAAAACGACTACCTAAATTGATAAGTAAATCGCACTCAGTTAAAGCCATATTGCTTGCATAGGAACCATGCATTCCACCCATTCCAAGGAATAAAGGATTGTTGTATGGAACGGCACCTAGGCCCAGAAGCGTAGTGACAACTGGAATTTGATATTTTGAAACAAATTGTGTTAACAGTTCATTTGATTGTGAATTATTAATTCCAGCCCCTGCTAAAATTAACGGTTTTTTAGCGTGAGTTAAAAGTGAGACAAGCGCTTTAATGTCATCTACATTTGGTTCGTTTGGCACATGATACCCTGGTAAAGCAAGGTCATTTGTTACAGGTACGGATGTTTTTAAAACACCCATATCTTTAGGAAAATCAATAACAACAGGTCCTTTTCTGCCAGTATTAGCAATATAAAATGCTTCATGTACGATTTTAGGAATATCATCAACATTTTTAATTTGATAATTTGCTTTTGTGATAGGTGTGGTCATCGATAATAAATCTGCTTCTTGAAAAGCATCTTGACCAATGCCAGGTGATGCGACTTGTCCTGTAAAGACGACTAGGGGAAGTGAATCACAATAGGCATCGGTGATACCAGTAATTGCATTGGTAGCACCTGGACCACTAGTTACTACGACGACACCTGGTTTGCCAGAAACACGTGCATAACCTTCAGCGGCATGTGTAGCGCCTTGCTCATGACGTGCTAAAATATGTTTAATCTTACCATCATAGAATGTATCGTATAATGGGAGAACAGCACCTCCTGGATAACCAAAGATAAAATCGACATGTTCATGTAATAATGCTTCTACTAATAAATCTGAGCCACTTAATGATTGATGTGAACTAGGGGATTCATCGTCTTGTAAAGTATTGTGTACGAATTGTTTGGGCATAAATAACACTCCTTGTTAAATTAAATTTTCAGGTACTTGCATAATACCGCCAGTATTTGCACTTGTAACGAGCGCAGTATATCGAGCTAGATAGCCTGATTTAACTTTAGCTTTAAACGGTTTGACTTCGGCTTTACGTTGTTCTAAAACTTCGTCAGATTGATGAACATCAATAGTGCGTTTAATTAAGTCAATTGTAATTTCATCTCCATCACGTAATAAGCTAATAGGGCCATCAGAAGCGGCTTCTGGAGAAATATGTCCCACGGCAATGCCTCGTGTAGCTCCTGAGAAGCGGCCGTCAGTGATTAAAGCAACATCTTTACCTAAACCTCTACCAACAATTGATGACGTTGGAGCTAACATTTCAGGCATTCCTGGACCACCTTTTGGACCTTCATAACGAATAACTACGACATGACCTGCACGAACTGTTTTATCATCAATCGCAGCTACTGCTTCATCGTGTGAATTAAAACAAATTGCTTTTCCTGTAAAAACTTTAACTGAAGGGTCTACACCACCAACTTTGATAACAGCACCTTTCGGAGCGATGTTACCAAATAAAATGGATAAACCACCTTGTTTATCATATGGATGTTCTAATGAGTGAATAACTTCAAAATTAGCTATTTCTTTACCTTCATTATTTTCTTTAAGTGTTTTTCCAGTTACTGTAATGCGATTTGGATGGAGAGTGCCTGGTTTTTTCATAAGCTCATTGATGATAGCAGGAACACCACCAGCTTCATGCACATCATGCATTGAATAAGATGAACTAGGCGCTATTTTTGATAAATAAGGCGTCTTTTTAGCAATTTCATTAATTCGCTCTAAGTCATAATCAATTCCAGCTTCATTAGCTATGGCCAAGGTATGTAATACTGTATTCGTTGAACCACCCATAGCCATATCCAGAGCAAACGCATCATCAATTGCTTCTCGTGTAACGATATCTCTAGGTTTTAAGTCATTTTTAATATTTTCAACGAGCTTAAATGCTGCAGCTCTAATCATTTCTCTACGCTGTTCACTTACTGCTAAAGCAGTACCATTATATGGTAGTGCTAAGCCTAAAACTTCCATTAAACAGTTCATTGAATTTGCTGTAAACATACCAGCACAAGAGCCACAAGTAGGGCAGGCATTTTGTTCCATATCAAGAAACTCTTCCTTTGAAATAGAGCCTTCTTTAAATGCACCAACTGCTTCAAACATGGATGATAATGTTAATGCTTTTCCATGAGCTGATAAACCAGCTTTCATTGGTCCACCAGAACAGAAAATAGCCGGTACATTTGTTCGAACGGCTGCTAATATCATACCAGGTGTGATTTTGTCGCAATTCGGAATGTAAAAGACACCGTCAAACCAGTGTGCATTGATAACAGTTTCAGCAGCATCTGCAATGATTTCGCGTGATGGAAGAGAATAGCGCATTCCTATATGTCCCATTGCAATACCATCATCAACACCAATTGTGTTAAATTCAAATGGAATTGCACCCGCTTCGCGAATAGCTTCTTTAGCGATATCTGCTAATTCACGTAAATGAACGTGCCCAGGTACAATATCAATATATGAATTACAGATTGCGACAAATGGTTTGTTCATATCAGTTGGATGTTTTAATGCCCCTGTAGCATGTAATAAACTTCTTGCTGGTGCTTGATGATCACCTTTTTTGATCATATCGCTTCTCATAAATAATTCCCCCGTCGTTGACAATCATGAAACAAAAAAACGCCCCAATAAAATTGGGACGCTGATAAGTCCCATTCAATTAGAAATAGGACTTAAACATTTAGTACAAGTGATACTAAAGTTCCAGCCCTTTGGAGTATAATAAAATAATAATATTTACATTTGTCGGTTGATATAGAAATGTGTGATTAGTCATTATTATACTCCTCTTTTCTTGAATGGTTATAATTTGTTTCAATAGTTTGAATTGTTTTAAAATTCGATAAACTTAATTTACTATAACATGTCATGATAGTCAACCTTAATTTTGAATTTTCTAACAATTGTTTTATTTTGGCAAATGATTATTTAAAAGAGAAATCTATCTTAATTTTTGTTACAATAAATAAGTTAAAATGATTTGTCATGTCCTAGAGATAAAGCCTAGAAGTTTATATTTTAATGCTATTAAATAAGGAGAATGTACATTGATTCGTATCAATAATCTACATGAAATGGATACTTTTGCTGCGAAATTAGTATCAACACTTGTAACTGGAGATTTAATATTACTTAACGGAGATTTAGGTGCCGGGAAAACGACGCTCGCACAATTCATAGGTAAACACTTAGGTGTCAAGCGTCACATCAATTCACCAACTTTTAATATTATTAAATCTTATCAAGGTAGTAAATTAAAAATGCATCATATGGATTGTTATCGTTTAGAAGGAATGGAAGAAGATTTGGGTTTTGATGAATACTTTGATGACGATGGCATTAGTATTGTTGAATGGAGTCAGTTCATTCAAGACTTATTACCAGAGGAACACTTAATGATTGACATTCACATTATAAACGAACAGGAACGTGAACTATCTTTAAATGCACAAGGCAAGCATTATGAGGCAATTAAGGAGGCAATAGAGAATGAATACTTTATTGATTGATACATCAAATCAGCCAATGTCAATTGCTTTGATGAAAGATGAGGAAGTATTAGCAGCAAAAACTACTAATAATAAAACAAACCACTCAGTTCAATTAATGCCTGGAATTCAGGAGCTATTTACTCAATGCGATTTAACAAAAGAGAATATTGATGCCATTATAGTTGCACAAGGGCCAGGTTCATACACTGGAGTAAGAATTGGTGTAACTGTAGCAAAAACGCTTGCTTACGCATTAAATGTACGATTATTTGGCGTGTCATCACTTGAAGCGCTCGCTGCGACAACGCATCAAACAAATCAGCTTATTGTACCATTATTTGATGCTCGAAGAGATGCTGTATACGCAGGTGTTTATCAACATCAACACGGACAATTAAAAACGATTATAAATGATGGCTATATAACGATTGATGAATTACTGACACAACTGCATAGCCTAAAGGAACCTTATATCTTTATTGGTCAAGATGCCAAAAAGTTAAGTGCAAGATTAGATGGCCCAATAGAGGAAAATTTGCCTGATGCAGCAGTGATGCTTGATTTAATAAAACAACCTGCAAATATTTATACGTTTACACCAAATTATCTTAAATTATCAGAGGCAGAACGCAATTGGCTGAATCAGCAACAGAACAACTAAACATACGAGAAATGATTGTCGATGACGTACCTCAAGTATTTGATATAGAGCGTTTGAGTTTTAAACATAGTTCATGGACCATTGATGCCTTTTACCATGAAATAACTCAAAATCAATATGCAAAATATTTTGTGGCGGAACGTAATGGCCAAATTATTGGTTATTTAGGTCTTTGGACAGTGCTCGATCAAGCGCAAGTGACTACGGTCGCAGTGAGCGAAATATATCGTAATCTTGGCTTAGGACAATTGTTGCTTAAATATGGCATGACTTATGCGGCACATACATGTGACACAATGAGTTTAGAAGTACGTGTCGACAATATTATCGCTCAACATGTATACGAAAAATTAGGTTTTCAATATGGTGGTAAACGTAAAAACTACTACGGAGATGGAGAGGATGCGTTAGTGATGTGGGTGAAGTTACATGAATGAAAATATTTTAATTTTAGCGATTGAAACGAGCTGTGATGAAACAAGTGTTAGTGTTATAAAGAATGGTTCAGAAATATTATCTAATGCAGTGTTAAGTCAGATAGATAGTCATAAACGCTTTGGTGGTGTTGTACCTGAAGTTGCAAGCAGGCATCATGTTGAAGGTATACTCCCTACAATCGACGAAGCGTTAGAAACGGCACAAGTATCGATGGAGGATATTACTGCTATCGCTGTGACGGAAGGACCAGGGCTAATTGGGGCACTGTTAATAGGAATTAATGCGGCTAAAGCATTAGCGTTTGCATATGATAAACCGCTCATTCCTGTTCATCATATTGCCGGGCATATTTATGCTAATCATTTGGAAGAACCATTAACTTTTCCATTAATGGCACTTATCGTTTCTGGAGGACATACAGAATTGGTTTATATGAAAGATCATTTACAATTTCAAGTCATCGGAGAAACGCGAGATGATGCAGTGGGTGAGGCCTACGATAAAGTTGCTCGAACAATTGGACTACCTTATCCAGGGGGACCGCATGTTGATCGATTAGCATTAACAGGAGAAGATGAATATCATTTTCCTAGAGTATGGCTTGAAAAGGACAGCTATGATTTTAGTTTCAGTGGTTTAAAAAGTGCTGTTATAAACAAATTGCATAATCTTAAACAGAAAGATTTGCCAATAAATAAGGCTAATGTAGCAACAAGCTTTCAAAATAGTGTTGTTGAAGTACTAAGTGGTAAAGCTATTAATGCTTGTCAGCAATATGATGTTAATCAACTAATTGTTGCTGGGGGTGTAGCAAGCAATCACGGATTAAGAACAGAATTAAAAAAACGTTGTGCACAAAAACAAATTAAACTATTAATTCCTAGTCCAAAATTATGTACAGACAATGCAGCAATGATAGGTGCTGCAGGCTATTATTTATATCGAGCTGGTATCACTTCAGGATTAGATCTCAATGGCAAAAACCATATTGATATTGAGGAAGCAACAATTTAAGCATTTAGTTAATTAAATTACAGGGAGACATTATTGTAAATAATAAAGATAGTCTAAGACATAAAGTTCTTAGACAAATAAAAAAGCAATTTCTATTGAAATAATGATGTGCCCCCCATAAAGTTAGATTTTTAATCCAACTTTATGGGGGGCACATCAATTCATTTGAGTACTATTTTTCTAAGATTTATGTCCCTGACTCACTTAACTATATATAACAGTAGTTAAGTGAATTTTAAATGCACTTATACCAAGCTTTTTCAATTCTAAACAATCTTGCGGGGTAGGCAATACAAATTCAAAATGAATGCTGTCCCAAAAAGCTTATATGTCCTCAACTATCTCTTTGGCATGATGATAAATATCTAATGGAAAGTTTGATATTCTCAGCAATTCTATAGCATTTCTAGTATTAGCTTTTCCAGGCTTGACTTTATAGTCAAAAGCAATAGATTGCTTCTCAATGATTTCATTAAAATGATAATTTGAATAATCTAGTAAACTTGATAATTCGATATCGTGTGTTGCAGCTAAAATAAAATAGTTATTCATATTACTTAAATAACTTAAAACGGATTGAGAAGCAGCAATGCGCTCTGTCGTGTTAGTACCTTTGAATATTTCATCGATAAAACAATATATTTGGCGTTTTGACGAAATATTAAATAGTCTGCGAATTGACTTCAACTCTGCCATGAAGTAGCTATCACCAGATAATACATCGTCAGCATTAGCCATAGAACAATATACATGTCCTGGAACATATTTAAATTCAGCAGCGACAGCAGTTTCAATTGTTTGCGCCAAAATAAGATTTATCGCAATAGCTTTCATAAATGTTGATTTTCCGGAAGCGTTTGATCCTGTTAGTAAAATATTGTTTTTAAGACATAAATTATTAGGTACAGCACCGTCAATAAGTGGATGAACTAATTCAGTAAATGTACATAAGGACTCATCTTTCACATGATTGTCTAATATTTCAGGCTGACACTGTATATTTAACGTGGTTTGATAGAGTGCTACAGAATAATGATTATCTAACATAGCGATATAATCATAACTTTCAAGAACTTCATCAATATACTTAAAAAAACTACGTTGAATAATATGAAAAATAACATAATCTAGCATGAAAATTATTTTAAATAACAAAATAATGCTTGAACCAATGTCGTTAGCATCTAATTTAACTAAAATACCACTTAAATATCGTGAACTTTTAAAATGATTAAAGTTAATATTCAATTCAGGTGTTCCGTCAAGCTCATTTAACTTTTTACTTTGTGTTAAAACATTTGAAGTATAAAAAATTGATTTTAAATCTTTTTCATAAGTTCGTTTCAAAAATACAGACAATAAAATATTAATCGAACATACTAATAAGGTTAATAAAATACCTAAATTTTTATTAAATACAATAATCAATATGCTCAAAATAGGTAAGAATGGAGTAAGCATCAATAGATTATTTCTTTTAATAGCGGTTAGTTGATCGGGAAAAAAAGGATAATATTTTTTTCCAACTTTTGATAATTTGAGTGATAAATAATTTCTAAATGATTCTGACGTTTTAATTTTATGTATTAATGTTTTATTATTTGCTTTAAACATACCACGTAATGTTGCATAAAGTTTCATTTCTCCAATAGCAGTAAAGTTATAATTCATCGTTTGAAACAAGCTATCCATACTTAAATCGCTCCATGTTTTATCATCAACCAAATTATCATGAGCATAATTCGAACGATAACTTTGATATTGATAATCATAACGAGCGTTTGGACGAATAAATTCTTCTAGGCGCTCCTTATTCGTCCAAAGTTGTTTGATTTTGATAGTTAACTTTTTTTGCTCAATAATAGCAGTTGTGATACTTACAATAATAGTTAGTATAATTATAGCTAAAATAAATAAAAATATTGTATTATCGAACATTTTAATCCCCTTATATTAATATATTTATAGGTAATAATTGATATTATTTCATAACTTATTTGGATATGCAAAATATAATAAGTTTAAGCGTAGTTTGTACGTCAAGAGGGAACGTTTGTACTTATCAACAATCAGTGCACAACTTGTGGATAACAAGTGGTTATATATGTGGATATTGTAAAATTTGTAACAAATATATTGAGCAAAAGTTACAATTTACCTGTGGATAACTAGGATAACTTTGTGGATAGCTATCTTTATAGGTTTTATTATGTGAATAAATATTTTGACAAAGTCGTTAAAAAAAGCAGGAAAAGTAACAAATTGTACTTTTCTTGCTTTTTAACTGCGTGTTTAATTTAATAACATTTCTTGTAATTCTTCCCATTCAATTAATGTTTGTTCTAGCTTTTGTTCGGTATCAGATTTAATTTGGCTTAGTTCGTGAGATTTTTGTGGATTATTAAAAACTTCTGGTTGGGTTAACTGTTCATCAATATCAGTTATTTGTGTTTCAAAGGTTTCTATGCGTGTTTCACATTGTTCAATTTGACGTTCTATTTTACGTTGCTGACGTTTGTGTTCTTTTTGATTAAAATAATTTGAATGATTATCGTTGTTAACATGGTTTTTCTCCAATTTATTGTCAGCACGTTGTATGTTTTCATGTGCTTTGATAGCTGCTTGTTCTTCGGTTTTTTCAATATAATATTGATAATTACCAAGATATATCTTACCGCCGTCATGATTTAAATCAAATACTTTATTGGCTAATTGATTTATAAAGTAGCGATCGTGTGAGACAAAGATAATTGTACCTTCAAAGTTTTGGAGTGCTTGTTCTAACATTTCTTTAGAATCAATATCTAGATGGTTTGTAGGTTCATCGAGAATAAGCACGTTATCACGCTGTAACATTAATAAGGCAAGTTGTAGGCGTGCTTTTTCTCCTCCAGATAAATCATTGATAATTTTCTTAACATCTTCTTGTACAAAGAGGAAACGGCCAAGTACAGCGCGAATATCTTTTTCATTCATATTAGGATATTGGTCCCACAAATAATTTAAAATTGTTTTATTCGATTTAAATTCAGCTTGTTTTTGATCATAATAACCGATTTGTAGGTTTGCACCAAATGTTACACTGCCACCAAGCTTTTCTTGTTTATTAGCAATGGTTTTTATCAGCGTTGTTTTACCTACGCCATTTGGTCCGATAACGGCAATATGATCTCCTTTCGTAATTTCAATATTAATTTCTTTTGTAATGGGCGTGCTGTAGCCAATAAGTAAGTTGTTTATATGCATCACGTCATTGCCTGTATTGCGCTCAAAACTAAACTGCATATTAGCACTACGTGCATCGAGCATCGGTTTATCTATGCGTTCCATTTTTTCTAACATTTTGCGTCTACTTTTAGCCATGCCACTAGTAGATGCCCGGGTAATATTCTTATCGACAAATGTTTCGAGACGTTTTATTTCATCTTGTTGCTTTTGATATTCTTGCATACGTTTTTGATAATATTGATCGCGTTGTTCAATAAAGCGTTCATAATTGCCGACATAATGCTTTACTTCACCAAGAGCTACATCATACACTTGTGTGACTATTTTATCTAAAAAATAACGGTCATGACTAATAATGACAATAGCACCTTGAAAATATTTTAAATAATCTTCTAGCCACTGAGTTGTTTCCATATCTAAGTGGTTAGTCGGTTCATCTAGTAATAATAAATCGGGATTGTTTAATAACATTTGAGCTAATGACAAACGTGTTTTCTGACCACCACTAAAATCATTTATTGGTCTATCGAAATCTGTCTCAGTAAAATTTAGACCGTGGAGTATCGTTTTTATTTTACTTTCATATTGATAACCATCTTGATGTTCAAATTGTGAACTCAAAGATTCGTATCGCTCCATGTGCTGTTGATAATCTAGTGATTCATAATCATTTCCATGTTGTGCTAACCAATCGGTTTCTTGTTTAATTAACTGTTCCATATTTTTAAGATGGGTAAAGGGTTTAGCCATTTCTTCAAAAACTGTGGCTTCAGAATTTAAAGTCATCTGTTGAGTGAGATAACCTATTGTTAAATTTTTAATTTTAGAGATATGGCCATGATCGTAGTCTTCAACGCCAGCAATGAGTTTCATCAAAGTGGATTTTCCAGCGCCGTTACGACCGACAATGCCGATACGTTCTCCAGTTTTAATTTCAAAATCGACATTTGTAAATATATCTTCACCATCGAATGATTTTGAAATGTCATTAAGTTGTAAAAGTATCATTCAACCTTCACCTTTCTAATTAAGAAAATAAAATATAAAATAATAGTATATAAATGGTTTTCATAATCTATTGCATAACGTTACTATTTATTTTACAGTATTACATTTAAACTTGGAAATAGGACATGTTTTTTTTATTAAGTTACGGTATAATGAGCCAGTATGTTCTTTATTAGATGAAATACATTTTATACGTAACTAATTTTGCTCTAATTAGTTTGAATAAAAATACTATAAACCATTCAAACAAGAGGGGGACAAAAAGATGGCTAAAGACGGTGTCAAAATACCAAGAGCAACCTTAAAACGCTTACCGCTATATTATAGATTTGCTCAAAGGGTTAAATCAAAAGGATATGACCGCGTAAATTCGAAGACAATCAGTGAGGCATTGAATATTGACTCAGCTACGATTAGACGCGATTTTTCTTATTTTGGTGAGCTAGGTAAAAAAGGATATGGCTATAATATTGATGGCTTGTTAGAATTTTTTAAATCTGAATTAAGTGATAGTGATACCATAGAAATAGCACTTGTAGGTGTAGGTAATTTAGGTAAAGCACTACTTAATTATAATTTTTCGATTCATAGTGAAATGACGATTACTGAAGCATTTGATATTGATGAAACGATGATTGGTCAACAAATCGGCCAAGTAACTATAAAACATATTGACCGCTTAAAAGAAATATTAGCTAAAAAAGATATCGATGTTGCAATTTTGACAACGCCAGAAAAAGCGGCACAAGATGTTGTCAATCAATTAGTTGATGCGAATATTAAAGGCATTTTAAATTTCACTCCACGTCGCGTTAAAGCACCATCTACGGTTCAGGTACAACATATTGATTTCGGAATTGAGTTACAGTCGTTACTTTTCTTTATGAAAAACTATTCATAATTATAGAGAATATATATTGGAAGTGTAATGAAAGTCAAAAAGACTTTTGTTACGCTTTTTAAATTTAAAGAAAATATTATTACTGTTTTTTTATGCTTTCAAATTAGAATCGCTAAAAGATAGTTATGATATTTCTAGCTTTAATTGTAGCATTATATTTAGCAATCATTTATCTAATTTTTGGTCACTCAAATGCTTTAATACTGTGTCGGCAGTAGGTTTTCTGAGGGGGGTATGTACAGAAAAAATATTATTAGAAGTGGTCTTAGTTTTAATCATACAATTTTCAATAGTTATCCATGATCTTTAATACGTTTAACAATGAATTTAATTATCTGAATTTCTCATTTTCAATATTTACAGTTACTAACACAGTAATGTATAATATCTTATTATTATTATCGGAAAAGAGGGATTGAATGATTTGGATGATTATTAGTGGTCTTATTGTAGGAGTATTATTAGGTTTTGTAATGCAACGGACAAGATTTTGTCTTGCTGGTGGCTTTAGAGATATGTATGTACAAAAAAATAATAAGATGTTTTATGCGCTACTTGTAGCAATAACCGTACAGAGTGTCGGTCTAGTTATCTTAACAAGTTTAGGATTGTTTGCTATACCAGATAGTACATTCCCAATAGTAGGAACTATTATCGGTTCATTTATATTTGGTATCGGTATAGTATTAGCTGGTGGCTGTGCAACAGGGACTTGGTATAGAGCAGGCGAGGGATTGATTGGCAGTTGGATCGCATTGATCATGTACGCTTTAACAGCT
Source organism: Staphylococcus sp. HMSC62D11 (assembly GCF_001839145.1). Lineage (NCBI taxonomy): Bacteria > Bacillati > Bacillota > Bacilli > Caryophanales > Staphylococcaceae > Staphylococcus > Staphylococcus sp. HMSC62D11. The sequence continues at coordinate 20,419 of NZ_KV840187.1, forward strand.
GCAGCAACAAAAACGGGCATTTTATTACCTGTGATGACTTGGGTAAATCAACCTACAAATGTAAATGCAAGTATGGCACAAACAACCGGTATTCCAATGTGGATATTTGTCATTGTACTTACTGTTATCACGCTTTATGTTGTTATTAAAACATTGCGTAAACCCAAACCTAAGGTAGCAGTTCCAAAATTAAAACAAAAATATCACGGTATTAGACATTATTTGTTTGAAAAACGCTATCATCCGTTTGTAGCTGGTATTGTTGTTGGTTTAATTGCCTTATTAGCTTGGCCAATGAGTATTTCAACTGGACGAGATTATGGCTTAGGGATAACTACGCCGTCTGCAAATCTTGTAACTTATCTCATTACTGGTGATTCAAAACTTATTGATTGGGGCGTACTACTGGTTCTTGGTATTTTTATAGGATCATACATCGCAGCTAGAGGTGCACATGAATTTAAATGGCGCTTACCAGATATACGTACGATTCGAAATAGTGCAGTAGGAGGTATATGCATGGGCTTCGGTGCTTCTGTTGCAGGTGGTTGTTCAATAGGAAATGGTTTAGTAGAAACAGCTATAATGTCGTGGAAAGGTTGGATTGCACTTTTTGCAATGATTTTAGGCGTGTGGTTTACAAGCTATTTTATTTTTATAAGACCAATGAAACAAATACAGCAAACAGATAAAAAAGCGAATAAAACAGTATCTCAAACACAATTATCATCATAAATAGGAGGAATAGTATATGGTATATGAATTAGGTACAGTAGGAATGGTTTGTCCATTTCCATTGATAGAAGCACAAAAGAAAATGCAAACATTAGATGCTGGTGATGAACTAAAGATTGACTTTGATTGCACTCAAGCTACAGAAGCAATTCCAAACTGGGCTGCAGAACAAGGATATCCAGTGACAAACTATGAACAATTAGATGATGCATCATGGACCATTACAGTTCAAAAAGCTTAAAGTAAGATTTAAATAGATATAAAAAATAAACAATGGTTAAAATAAACTGTGAAGAACCTTCAGATATTTGTACTTCACAGTTTATTTTTCGATCCACCTTGTTATATTATGTTACATATTGTGTTAATTTATCTTACGTATTTTTGTCATTTTTTTAGAGTATCATTATGATATTTTTAAAGGAAGTGGTAATTATGAAGATGGATGACACAATATTTTTATTTTTATGTACATTACTCGTATGGGTAATGACACCGGGGTTAAGTTTATTTTACGGTGGTCTTGTACATTCTAAAAATGTACTTAATACAGTGATGCAAAGTTTGACAGCCATGGTGATCGTAACGTTTACCTGGGTTTTGCTTGGGTTTTCGTTAAGCTTCGGAAAAGGGAATATGTTTATTGGTAATTTTGACTTTATAGGATTGCAACATGTTGGTTTTGAAATTAATAGTCAACTTAGTCCGCATGTTCCGTTTGCATTATTCATGCTTTTTCAAATGATGTTTTGTACGATTGCTATTTCAATTTTATCAGGTTCAATTGCTGAACGAATGAGATTCTTTCCATTTATGATATTTATTTTTATTTGGGTACTTGTTATTTATAGTCCAGTTGCACACTGGGTGTGGGGTGGTGGTTGGATTCAACAATTAGGTGCACTTGATTATGCAGGCGGCACAGTCGTTCATATTACATCAGGTATTTCAGGCTTAGTGCTAGCCATTATGATAGGTAGTGGCAAGAAAGTTGAGAAAATCAAACCTCACAATTTACTTATTGCCTTGATAGGTGGGATTTTAGTATGGATGGGTTGGTATGGCTTTAATACCGGAAGTGCATTTGCTTTTAATAGCGTTGCACTTACATCATTTATTAATACTGTTATCGCAGCTAGTGGAGGTGCGTTTGGTTGGTTAGTATTTGAATATATTATAACTAAGAAGCTGAGTTTACTTGGATTATTATCAGGTGTGCTTGCTGGTTTAGTCACAATTACTCCAGCTGCTGGCTATGTTACTACACTTAGCGCCTATATCATTTCAATTGTAGGAGGTATCTTCTGCTATATAGTTATTAATCATATTAAAGAAAAGTATAAATATAATGATACACTTGATGCATTTGGAATACATGGCGTGGGTGGCATTATTGGTGCCATTTTGACAGGCATCTTTCAATCCCATCAAGTAAATTCGGACATTACAAATGGCTTAATATATAATGGAGACTTACACCCAATATTTATCCAAAGTATTGCTGTTGTTATAGTAGTATTGTATTCTATCCTTTTGACATGGATTATCGGTAGAATATTACAAAGAATAAGCCCTATTGCAACTACAGTTGAGGAGGATGAAGTAGGATTAGATCAGATTGTGCACGGAGAAAAAGCCTATTTCTATGGAGAATTAAATAAATTGAACAAAAGGCATTAAATTTTTAAGACTTAAGTATAGATAAAAAGTATTTAAAGCGATTACATTTATGATAAAATAAGATATAAAAGAGAAACAGAGTGATTAGGTGTGACGAAGATGAAAAATATAGCAGATATTGCCAGATTAGCTGGTGTTTCTAAAAGTACAGTTTCTCGCTACTTAAACAATGGATCGGTAAGTACAAAAACAAAAGAAAAATTAAGCAAAATAATCAAAGAGCAAGATTATCAACCTAACCAATTTGCACAAAGTTTACGTGCTAGACACACAAAAATGATTGGTGCGATTATTCCACGTATGAATTCACATGCTGTAGATGAAACTATCAAAGGCGTTGCACATGTCTGTAAAGAGTTAGAATATCAATTACTGCTTAATTATACAGGACTGGATCTATCAGAAGAAATTATTGCACTAGAGACACTATCAAGAAGTAAGGTTGACGGTATTATTTTAATGGCAACGCGTATCACGCCACAACATTTAGATGTAATTAATAAGATAAATGTGCCGGTTATTTTAGTTGGTCAAGAACATTCTGGCGTTAATAGTATTATTCATGATGACTATTTAGCTGGTAGTTATGTAGGACGTCAAATAGTTGAAGCAAATTACAAACAAGTTTACTTCTTTGGTGTCACTGAAGAAGATAAAGCAGTTGGACAACAACGTAAAAATGGTGTACTTGATATTTTAGCTTTGAACCATATTGACGTCCAAGTTTTTAAAACATCATTCCAGTTTATGGAAGCTAAGAATGATGTGAAATTGCATCTACAATCAGTACACACTGCAGATGCTATTATAGGAGCTACAGATACAATTGCCTTAGCTATACATAGTTATTGTTCGCAACCTCATCGCAAGTTAATACCACATAAAATATATGGCTTTGGAGGAGATCCAATAACACAAATTGTGACACCGCAAATCAATACGGTAATGTATCATTATTTTAAAGCGGGTCAACAAGCTTTATCTCAATTGCATCGGCTCATAAATCATCATGATGCACAGCTACTGACAGTCATACCAGTAGAATTATAAAAATAACTAAATTTGTTATTGTCTTTGGATGGAACCGATACCATCTAAGTGATAAACTATGAATGAAAATAAGTAACAACAAATTGATGGAGGTAAATCATGAGTGAATGGACAAGAGAACAACGCTATCAAGGTATCGATGATGTTCCTCAATCACAATTAATTGAATTGAAACAAAAAGTTGATGCTTCACATTATAGACAAACGTATCATATTCAACCTGAAACAGGACTTTTAAATGATCCTAATGGTTTAATATTTTATAATGGGACTTATTATGTATCACATCAATGGTTTCCATTAGGAGCTGTTCATGGTTTGAAATATTGGTTTAATTATACTAGTAAGGATTTAGTAAGTTTTACCCCGCACGGCCCCATTTTAGAACCAGATACTGCATACGATAGTCATGGTGTATATAGTGGAAGTGCTTTTGAATACAACGGTCAACTTTACTATATGTATACCGGAAATCATAGAGATTCAGAGTGGAATCGACACTCTAGCCAAATGTTAGCTAAAGTTGATGAGTATGGTGACGCAGTAAAGTTTGAAAAACCAGTTATTCCAGCACCACCAACGGGATATACACAACATTTTAGAGATCCAAACGTTTTTCAAAAAGATGGGCAATATTTTATGATTATCGCAGCTCAAAACGAGCAAGAAAATGCGTGCTTATTACTTTATAAAATGGAAGAACAGGTTAATGAATGGGCGTTTGTAGGTGAAATAGCGACACAGTTATCGAACTTTGGTTATATGTGGGAATGTCCGGATTTTTTCAATCTTAATCAGACTGACGTTTTACTATTTTGTCCTCAAGGTATCTCCCCTGAAGGAGAGCGCTTTAATAACATCTACCAATCAGGCTATCTACTAGGAACATTGGATATTCAAAAGCCAGCATTTGAGCATCAAGATTTTAAGGAGCTTGATTATGGATTTGATTTTTACGCACCACAAACCTTTCTAGATAAACAAGGTAATCGCATTCTCATTGGTTGGATGGGTATGCCTGATACGCACTATCCAACAGATGACGAAGGGTGGGCACATTGCCTAACATTACCAAGAGTATTAACAGTTGAACATGGTAAACTTATTCAACGCCCGCTACCAGCGTTACAAAAGTTACGTCATAATGAAGAAACAGCTGAAGGGTATGCAAATAAATTCACAACAAAGTTACATCCATATGAGGGACTACATTATGAATTAATAATTGATATTCTAGAAAATGAAGCTTCCGAAGTTTATTTTGAATTGCGAACATCAAAACAACATAGCACGCTGATTACTTATAATAAACAAAGTCAGCGGTTAACATTAGATCGCAGTGATAGTGGCGCTTTACCAGAACCGGTTAAGGGAACAACAAGAAGTACGATTTTAGATACACCATTATTCCAATTACAAATATTTGTCGATACATCAAGCATAGAAATTTTCTGTAATAACGGAGAACGGGTGTTAACTTCACGGATATTCCCAGATGAGCAGGCAACAGGTATTAAAACGTCAACCGAATCAGGTCAAGTTTATTTAAAATTTACAAAATATGAGTTAAAGGATGAAAAATAAATGAGAACCCTTTATGCTATTGGAGAAGCATTGATTGATTTTATTCCAAATGTTGTTAATTCGGAATTGAAAGATGTTACAGTATTTACAAGACAAGTGGGTGGTGCACCAGCAAATGTCGCGAGCACAGTAGCGCGTCTTGGAGGGCAAGCTCATATGATAACGCAGTTGGGTCAAGATGCATTTGGTGATATTATTGTTGAAACGTTACAACAAATTGGCGTAGGGACGTCTCATATAAAACGTACTGACGTCGCTAACACAGCATTAGCTTTTGTCAGTTTAAAGGAAGATGGACAGCGTGACTTTTCATTTTACAGAAAACCATCTGCAGATATGCTATATCATCCAGACAATGTTGAAGAAATTGATGTGTCATCAGAAGATATCATGCATTTTTGTTCAGTAGATTTAATAGATAGTGATATGAAACAAGCGCATTATAAACTCATTGAAAAGTTTGAAGCGCAACGTGGAACGATTATTTTTGATCCAAACGTTCGCTTACCTTTATGGAAAAATGCAGCAGATTGTAAAAAGGCAATAAATGAGTTTATTCCTAAAGCAAATATTGTCAAAGTTTCTGACGAAGAGCTTGAATTTATTACTGGTGAATCATCATTAGAAGCGGGTATTCAAGCTTTATTTAAAGGGCACGTGGAAGCGGTAATTTATACTGCTGGCTCCAATGGTGCGTCCATCTATTTGAAAAATGGTAAACATATCTATCACGAGGGATTTACAGTCAAAGCTATTGATACAACAGGTGCTGGAGATGCATTCATTGGAGCAGTTATAAGTCGCTTATTATTAGCTGAAGATACACCAGTGACACAACAGCTTGAACAAGATGGCGCAGAGATATTAGAATTTAGTAATTGTGTTGCATCAACTGTAACAACAAAATATGGTGCTATCGAAAGCATTCCAACCTTAGAAGAAGTTAAACAACAATTAAACAAAAAAACTAGCTAGAGCGTTTCTGTGAATATTAATGGGTGGTGGACAAAGTCTGATTTATTGTCAAGATTTTGTCCGCCACCCATTATTTCATGTTAACTAATAATTATATTTTTTTAACATTGCGTACTGATGCATAACAATGTTCACCATTTTTAAAATATACAACACGTTCTTTTGAATTGATTGAAGAGATATTGTGTCGATTGACAACAAAACTATTATGGCATCTAAAGAAACGATCATCGATTTGACTAATTTGTTTTAGATTACCATAAAACTCAATTTGACGATTATCTAAATGTGCAATCAATCGATGTGAATTTGTTGATGATTCAAAAAACATCACTTCATCATATTGCACATATACAGAATTACTACCGCGCTTAAGCTCTATCGTTTCAACGGTACGTTCTTTTGACAATAACTTTAAGCGCGTATGTGCGGTTTCAAGGCAATCGATAATACGAGTTTTAAGTTCGGCAGGGTCATCTTTAAAAATAAAATCCATAGCCGATACTTTGTAAACAAAAGTTAAATATGTCAGCTCACTATGACTTGTAACAAAAATTATGTTACCTATCGGATCATACTTTCTTATTTCGCTACCTAACTTGATACCGTTTATGTCAGCTTCTAATTGAATATCTAAAAAATAACAACCAACATCCTCATTTTCCTTTGACATTTTTAAAATTTCATAAGGATTATCTGTAGCTAAAGCAATTTCCATTGGTTTTTCTTCAATCATGATATAGTTATTGATGATCTCAACCATATTTTCACGTTGTTTAACATCATCTTCACAAATGTAAATCTTCATGTCTTCACGTCCTTATGGTATATTATTTAAAATTTCTACTTTTTGTATGAAATATCCATTATCAATAGTAGTATCAAGTAACGTATTTGGTGTTGCATCTGTAATTTCTTTTAAATTAGATAAACCTAAACCACGATTTTTGCCTTTAGTAGAAAAATTCTCTTGAAAAAGTTCATGAATTTTGGGCGTTGTATCGCTACATTTATTCATTACAATAAATAACACAGAATCCTCATTTTTTATAAAGGCAATGCGGATTAATGCATCTTCTAAACTTTCTGAAGCTTCAATGGCATTGTCAATGATAATGCCAATCACTCGACTTAAATCAACTGTGTTCATTTCAATATGTTCAATTAGTTCTGGAACCTCAATGCTGATGGGAATGTTTTTTTCTTGGGCTTGTAAAATTTTGGTTGTCACAAGCCCTTTGATAGCACGAACCTTTAGCTTATCCGTACCATTAATTTTAATAGAATTCATTTGTAAATTGTCTTTCATCGATACAATATTATCATTAAAATATTCTCTTAAACCCGGCATATCATCTTCGCGTATAAACTCAGACATGGTAGATAAAATATTAACATAATCATGACGGAACTTACGCATTTCGTTATTAATCGATTCTATTTGCAGCGTGTACTCGTAGTATGTTTCTATCTCTTTTAAATTACGCTTATACTGCATCTCTCTATGTACAGAGAATGTAATAACGATGATAAAAATTGCAAGGAATATTAAAATTCCTATGAATAAAAGTGCAAATAGTTTCCATTCTTGGTATGTTTGCTGGAATTTTAATGAATATAAATAAAATATAGCGATGGTAAATGTTAAAAAAGTAGATATGACGATTATGTATACTTTATTAAAAAATAAGTATGTTTTTTTGAGTTTATTAATTAAGTATTTTGTCATAAATGCACATAAAACACCTATCAGTATGTATGATGATAAAGAAATTATTACGTATATTATCCTAAATTTGATAAAATTACCTATTAATATTATGAGTGAAACTGAGAAAAAGTTACTTATGTACATTATTAAGGCAGAGCCTAATATAGCGATTATAGAATAAAACCCTATTTTTACATAAAAGTATATTAAACAAATAATAAGTAAAAAGATAATTGATTGTCTGCCAAAAACAACAAATAATACGGCAGAAGGGACTATTATGCCGGCAACGGCTAAATAATCCCTTAAGTAAAACTTAACGTTTGCAATAATTTTAGCTACAATTATTAACATAACTGCTTGAAAGATTGATATGAAGATACTGTTTAAATATTCCATTCTTTACACACTTTCTATCTTTAATTTCTGTGTAAATCGATTAATTCTTGAGGTACTTCTGGTTCATCAAAATAACCATTACACATATCTTGTACAGAAAAATTTCCAATAAATTCGAAAATTACGCTAATCCCTTTTGTAAATAATCCGCTTAATAAGTTCATGATTATGTTTCCTCCTTGGAAAAGAATATTGGTAATAATGTTATAGCTTCTAAGCACATGCCTAAAGCTATTAATTGCATGTATGGCTCACTTACAAACAACATTAGCACCAAAAAACAGATTGAAATAAGAATGGCATTTCTTTTCTTTTTCTTTCTGAGATGGGGCAGTATGGGTTGTTTTTTAGTTGCCGCTGGTGCGTAACATATAATAATTATGAATGCGATAAATGCTAGCAAAATCATGAATGTCCAAGACACTTGAAAATGCACAATTGACCAAGGTAATGCCACAAATAAAACTAAATTTTGAATGTGGCACAACAATGATGACCTTGCGTGTGCACCATGCGCAAAACGTCTAACGAAAAAATACGTTAAGTGTGTAATTAATGTGTAAAGAAAGGTATGGAATAAAAGAGCAACACCATAAGTAACAATAGTTTTGAAAAAATTACCTAATGCGACTTGTATGCCTAGGCGTATCTTCAAAAATTGAATATGGTCTAGATTGTTTTGACGCTGCAAGTATCTAGCAAATCTTTCAATTTTTTTGTCTATCGCCTTCAAATTAGCGTCACGCTCCTTGGTATCATTATACAATTTTACGCAATTCATTTGATCATTAATGCCTAACTGTTTAATTCGCATACAAATATGTTATATATATGTTCTTTGTTTAATTTTAACATATTTAAGATACAGTTAAGAATAAAAATGAATTAGTTGAGAATTTTTAGACTATTTATGTAATTATCATGTTTTAATATAGACATATCACAGAGATGTGATAGATATTGATAAAGCTTTTTGAAAACTAATTGGATTGTAGCTACGATAAGCTTTTCAATTTTCCAACAATGATTGTAGTAAGTTGTTGGAGCTGTATATTCTCAATAATAGAAGTTATTCATTCTTAACTATGTTTTCTTCGTTAAATTGATTAATTATTGTTAAGCCATCCCAACTTAATGATAATTGATGAATTGCTAACATTGAGTTGTGTAGGGCTCAATGTAGATAATTACGCTTAGCTACTTAACTGTAGAAGGTAATTATTGTACTAGTGTTACTCTAGTCAGAAGATTTTCATAATTAATAACATCCCCAAATTATTATTGAAAATAACTGTAAAAACATTCCCTTAATAAGCGAAAAAAGTCGTGAGTCACTCCCAAACTCACGACTTTTATTTGTTTATTTGTATAAATGTGGCACTAAGCTGTCAAATACAGGTATTGCTTTACGTTGTTGTTCAACTGCATCTATATCTATAGTAACTGTAAGTTCTTTTTCGGTGGTAGATAATTCTTGAATGATTTCGCCATTAGGATTAATAACCACGGAATGTCCGGCATATTGCGTTTTTCCATCATACCCACAACCATTACATCCTATTACATACATATTATTTTCGATTGCACGTGCTTTTAGCAACACTTGCCAATGGTTAAGACGTGCACTTGGCCACTGTGCAACATAAAATGCAATTGTCGCACCGCTTCTTGCAGGATATCTTAGTAATTCAGGAAATCGTAAGTCATAACAAATCATTTGTGTCACTTTTACACCGTTTGATAATTTAAATGTTTCTGGAACATTTTTACCAGCAGTTAGGAATGCTGGTTCATCTAACATGGGAACTAAATGCATTTTGTCATATTGGTTTATCACTTTACCAGTTTTATCAATTGCAAATGCAGTATTAAATATGTGGTCATGATGCTTATTTGATACAGACCCAGCAATAATATCTACTTGATATTGTAGTGCTAAATTTTTAATAAAATCTGTACTTCTTTCTAAATCAAAATCTGCTTTTTCTTCTAGTTGCTCTAATGCATATCCATTATTCCACATTTCAGGTAGAATCACGACATCAGTGTCTTGTTGTAAAGAATTCGAAAACCATGTTTTTATTTTATGTTCATTTGCATTCACATCTGCATAAGCAACGTTAAATTGTAAAAGTTGAAGTTTCATCGTATCACTCCTTAGGTGATTGTTAAATCTAATTTACTAAAAACAATAAAGAAACGCAAAAAGAGGGCAAGGAATAATCAATTTTGATTTATTCTGCCCTCGTTTATATAAAAAGCTATTTATAATGCTATGGATTATTTTCGTACAAGAAAGCGTGCGTCGACAGGTTGAATTTCTTTTTCATTAGGTTCTTCACGCACATCTCCAAATGGCATTTGAGCCATTAATTCCCAAGTTTCAGGAATATCAAAGTCTTGATGTGTTACTGCATCAACCAGTGGATTGTAGTGTTGGAGTGAAGCACCAATACCCTTTGTACTTAGAGCAGTCCAAATCGCAAATTGATGCATTGCGTTTGCTTGTGTTGACCAAATCGCAAAATTTTCTGCATAAGAAGGCATTTGTTCTTGTAACCCTTTAACTACAGATTGATCTTCAAAATATAATATTGTACCGTAAGAATGTTTAAAGTTATCGATTTTTTGTTCAGTTGCAGTGAAGTCTCGATCAGCACCCATTTTTTCTTTTAATACAGCTTTAGTATTGTCCCAAAATTGTTTATTCTTATCATTCAATAATAAGACAATGCGTGTTGATTGTGAATTGAATGCGGAGGGCACATGTTTTATTGCTTGAGTCATAATTTGTTCTAATTCCTCATCACTAATAGAAATGCTTTCTTTTAAATTATAGACTGTACGTCTTTCTTCGATAGCATTTAGAAATGATTTTTCACTATTTTTGCTAAATAAACCCATTTTAAAAACTCCTTTGCCTTTTAATATACTTAGTATAATTGATATACTCAACGAAGTGAAATAAATTTACTTTAAAGTTTCAGAAATATTAATATTACTTTTCAATAATAATAATTAAATGCATATGTATGTAAACTTCTTTATACTAGTAAGTGAAAGAAGTCATGACATGTAGAGAGGAGGTGGAATAGAGATGACACGAAAAAAGACAAAGATCAAATATTTATCTGCAAGTTTTGCTATTGCTGTAAGCACACAGGTTATAAGTCCGCATATAACTCATGCACAGGATAATACGCTATATAACAAAGTTACTAATGAAAAATCAACGGCTCATTCAGATAATTTATCACAAGACAATAGTAACCAGAAAGATTCAGATAATACGAACCAACCAAGCAATTCGTCAAATAGTGCCAACAATGAAGGCAAAGACAACAAGCCAAACAAGCCATCAGATGGTACAGATAACGGAGGCAAAGATAACAAGCCAAACAAACCATCGGATGGCACAGACCATGGAGGCAAAGACAACAGACCAAATAAGCCATCGGATGGTACGGATAACGGAGGCAAAGATAACAAGCCAAACAAACCATCAGATGGCACGGACCATGGAGGTAAAGATAACAAGCCAAACAAACCATCAGATGGCACGGACCATGGAGGTAAAGACAACAAGCCATCCGACGGGAAGGACAATGGGAGAACATCTTCTCATCCACAGACACCAACACAAAATGGTGGTCATGGTCACAAACCAACGAATCAACCAAATAATAAAGATAACAATAATGGACAAAATAACGGTAATGGAAATCAAGGTTGGAACACATCTAATGGACAACAATCTCCTCAAAATGGAGAGAAAACAGATCATAATATCTCGGATGATTTCATTAATCAAATTAATGGACGGGGACATAATTCTGGTCGTAATTCGTCATCTTATTTTCCACGAAATCATTATGATGAGGGACCTGTTGCTAACAATCAACGTCAATCAATCATGAAACGATTTGAATCATTAGCCATTGGCTCATTTAAATATAATCCATTTATTATAGAACAGGTAAACAAACTTGGCGAGAGTGGTAACCAAGTTTCTGATCAAGATTTATATGCACTTTTTAGAAAACAAAATTTTAGTGGCAATAGTTATTTAAATTCATTACAACGTGGTTCAAATTATTTTAGATTTGAATATTTCAATCCAACAAACTCATCAAAGTACTATAAAAACTTGGATGAGCAGGTATTAGCTTTAATAACTGGAGAAATTGGTTCAATGCCTGATTTGAAAAAACCAGTTGATAAAAAAGGTGAAGATAATCATACTCAGCGTTCTGAGGATAAAATTATTTCTGCAGAAGGTGAAGACCATAAGCAAGGCATGACAGATGTTAAATTTAATCGTTTAAATGTAACGCTTATTGGAAGTATGTGTATGATCTTTGTCGCCGTAATGATTTACTGGTTCATCAATCGTCAAAAGGAAAAAGAGCAATAAATGAATAAATATTTATTTCAGTTTAGGATATAAATATTTTTGACAAATTACCAGCGCCTTATTTTTTATATTAAGTACTACTAAGACAAAGTACGAAACACTTCGCCAAGACATATAAAAGAACAGCGGGCCCCAACACAAAGACTTTCCAAAAGAAAGTCCACGAACAACGCAAGTTGGGGTGGGCCCCAACAGAGAGAATTTCGAGAGGAAATTCACCAAGCAAAGCAAGTTGGGGTGACTGAAACTGATTCCCTAAGTATGCGAACCAATAATGCGGAGTATTGAAGATAAAAGAAGCACACAGATGATTAATGTCAAACCATCTGTGTGCTATTATTTTGGAAATTATGTTCCAGCTTTACGTTTTGTATTTAAACATTTTAGAAATCGACGTAGCAAATGTTTTATCAGTTCAATTTCCTACTTTAAATGTTAAATATCCCATCCTAGCAGTAATATAAGCTTAGATGGGATTCTTTGATTAAAAAAATAAATGGAAAATAGCAATTGCTTGCGTTTGTAAATGTTTAAGCACATCGCCGAAACAAACTTGCATAATAACAACAAAACCGTTTTGCATCATATGTATCATAATTGACACTGCGATACGTTTAGTCAATACATAGGCAAGTGAAAATATCATTCCCATACCAAAGTAGACAATAATAAATGTTATGTCATTATGTGCTAGTGCAAAGAGTAATGAGCTGACAACAGATGCAATTAGAAATCGCATTACTATATTTCCTTTAAGCCTATCTAAAATTTCCCCAAATATTACTTTCCTAAAAACATATTCTTCTAGAATAGGTCCTACGATAGAAATTAATATAATAAATATTGGTGCTTGTCGAGCTATGTCCATCAATCGTTCTGTATTAGGACTGGCTTTAAGCTCACCAAAAATCCAAGTATTAATCAAACCAGCAAACATTTGATAAATCATTACGACGATAAAACCTAATAATGCGTATTGAACTAAATAACGTTTAGGTTCTTTGTAATCTGATTCGAGTTTAGTTGGATTCTTAATTACTTTTTGCAGCAAAATAATAATGATCGCTGCAATGATAAATAAAATAACTTGAATATAAATAGCAACATGCAATAGCTGTGTAGGTGACTTAATTTGAAAACTAGTTAATTTAATTATAAATACAGGTAGATATTGAGCTAGTGCATAGATGACTATTGTTAGGAAAGAAATCCAAATTCTGGACATAAAGTACCTCCAATAAATGTAAATAACACTTATTATATTGTATCTTAAAAGCAAGATTAGCACAAAAAAGAAGGAAGCTTTTTGCTTGAAATTTTGACCAACTTTGATTAATATAAAAAGTAGCTTAGCACTCTACTTGTTAAAGTGCTAAAATATTTGTCCCATTGAGGAGGAAAACACATGCTTAAACCAATAGGTAATCGTGTAGTAATTGAAAAAAAAGAACAAGAACAAACAACTAAAAGTGGCATTGTTTTAACTGATAGTGCTAAAGAAAAATCTAATGAAGGTGTAGTTATCGCGGTAGGTTTAGGTCGACAACTTGAAAATGGTCAACGTATCACTCCAGATGTTAACGAAGGGGATAGAGTTGTATTCCAAGAATATGCGGGAACTGAAATAAAACAAGGAAACGACACATATTTAATATTAAATGCTGATGATATTTTAGCAATTATAGAATAATAATATAATTTATAGAATTCAATTTTTACAGACACATATTTTAATGGAGGTTAAATAGAATGGCAAAAGATCTTAAATTTTCAGAAGACGCACGTCAAGCAATGTTACGTGGTGTGGATAAATTAGCAAATGCAGTTAAAGTAACAATAGGACCCAAAGGACGGAACGTTGTTTTAGATAAAGAATATGCTGCACCACTTATTACTAATGATGGTGTGACAATCGCAAAAGAAATTGAACTTGAAGATCCATATGAAAATATGGGGGCAAAATTAGTTCAAGAGGTAGCTAATAAAACAAATGAAATTGCTGGGGATGGAACAACAACTGCTACAGTGCTAGCACAAGCAATGATTCAAGAAGGACTTAAAAACGTAACGAGTGGTGCAAATCCAGTTGGCTTACGTCAAGGTATTGATAAAGCAGTTAAAGTAGCTATCGAAGCATTACATGATATATCACAAAAAGTTGAAAATAAAAATGAAATTGCACAAGTTGGGGCTATTTCTGCAGCAGATGAAGAGATTGGACAATATATTTCAGAAGCTATGGATAAAGTAGGTAATGATGGCGTAATAACTATTGAAGAATCTAGTGGTTTCAATACTGAACTTGAAGTTGTAGAAGGTATGCAATTTGATAGAGGTTACCAATCACCATATATGGTTACGGATTCAGATAAAATGACTGCAGAATTAGAACGTCCATATATATTAGTTACAGATAAAAAAATATCTTCATTCCAAGATATTTTACCTTTACTAGAACAAGTCGTTCAATCTAGTCGACCAATATTAATTGTTGCTGATGAAGTAGAAGGTGATGCATTAACTAATATCGTTCTAAACCGCATGCGTGGAACATTCACTGCAGTTGCTGTTAAAGCACCAGGCTTTGGTGACCGTCGTAAAGCTATGTTAGAAGATTTAGCTATTTTGACAGGTGCACAAGTGATTACTGATGACTTAGGTTTAGAACTTAAAGATGCAACGATGGATATGTTAGGTAGTGCCAATAAAGTTGAAGTAACGAAAGATAATACAACGATTGTTGATGGTGATGGAGACAATAACAATATCGATGCACGTGTTAGTCAAATTAAAGCACAAATTCAAGAAACTGACTCAGACTTTGACAAAGAAAAATTACAAGAACGTCTTGCAAAATTAGCTGGGGGCGTTGCAGTAATTAAAGTTGGCGCAGCTTCTGAGACAGAATTAAAAGAGCGTAAATTGCGTATTGAAGATGCTTTAAACTCAACTCGCGCAGCTGTAGAAGAAGGTATTGTTGCTGGTGGTGGTACAGCACTAGTTAATATCTATAAAAAAGTGAGTGATATTCAAGCAGAAGGTGATGTAGAGACAGGTATCAATATCGTCTTAAAAGCATTAACAGCACCAGTTAGACAAATCGCAGAAAATGCAGGACTAGAAGGTTCTATCATCGTTGAACGTTTAAAACATGCGGACTCTGGTGTTGGATTTAACGCTGCTACTAACGAATGGGTAAATATGTTAGAAGCTGGTATTGTTGATCCAACAAAAGTAACGCGTTCAGCTTTACAACATGCAGCAAGTGTTGCAGCAATGTTCTTAACAACAGAAGCAGTTGTAGCTAATATTCCTGAACCTGAAAGCAATAACCAACCACCAATGGGCGGCGGCATGCCAGGTATGATGTAAAATAGCGTTAAAAAGTTAAATATAGAGCCTAAGACACAATTATTATGTCTTAGGCTCTTAACTATTATATTGGTAGTAGTTTACTAGATTGAAAATAAGTTTATACCAAGCTTTTTCCGTCCTAATCAACTTTGAAAGTTAAGAACGCTAAACATTTTGATTCATTAAAAACTCCGATCTTTTAAGCGTGCAGTATAAAATATAAAAAACAGTCTGGGACATAAAGTTCTTAGACAAATAGAATTTCGAGAAGAAATTCGTCAGACAAAGCGAGTTGGGGTGGGGCCCCAACAAAAAGAAATGCGAAAAGCATTTCGTCGAACAAAGCAAGTTGGGGTGACTAAAGCTGTCCCCTAAGAAAGCGAGCCAACAATACGAAGTATTAAATCAAAAAGGAGCACTCAGTTGAATTCAATTCATCTGAGTGCTCCTTCTCTGAGATTTATGTGCCAGACTCTATTATTTAGGGGAAAATGGTCTAGCCTATATTTTTTATGAATGATATTCTAAAAAAATGTTTTTCAAATCAACGATTTCCTTATTTTAAATCTTCAATAGCTTGAGCAATCGAATTAAATACATGCGGAATATCATCTTTTTCGACACAGCTGAAGGCAACACGAATATCAGTGTCATTTAAGGCAATAATACCGATTGAATATTTATTAATTAAATGAACACGTAATTCCTCAGGATCAACACCGTTCACTTTAAGTGCCATAAAGTAGCCTGAATTAAAATCATAAGCTTGCCAATGACGTTGGTATTGTTTATCATAAACGACTTCTTTAGTTACAGCATAACGCTTTTGCAAAGTATTAATGTTTGCTTGAATTTCTTTATTAAATTGCTCATGATGTTCTAATACATATTTAATTGCGCTTTGTGATGGCATTGGTCCACTAGATATATTACTTCTGATTAACCCTTTGACTTTAGCTTCTAATACTTGTTGAGCTGTATCATTATGAATACCAAATGTCATAAAGCCAACACGCAATCCCCATGCAAAAAATTCTTTTGTTGCACCATCTAAACGAACAGGTAAAATATTCTTGTGATTTAAAGTAGTGAGCGCTGTGAAGATAGATTGCGTATAGACATCTTCATAAAATAAACCATAATATGCATCGTCTACAACCGCAATTACTTTTGTCCCCTTATTGGCTAATGCTTCAATGGCTTCAACAATTGTTTTCACTTCTTGTTTAGTTGGTGTATAGCCAGTTGGATTATTTGGATAATTTAAAATCATAATAACCTTGTCAGAAGTGTAATGTTCTAAAGTTGATACTAATGCATCCGTAGTATAATGGCCATTATTATCAAAAATATCATAAGTATTGATATTAGCTTGATGTCTTGTATTAAAGATTAGTTTATAGTTACCCCAATTATGTGATGGCAATAAAATAGTATCATTTGTATCAACAAAGAGATCACCAATTAGTGACAAACCATGAGTAAGCGCATTTGTCACGATTGGTTTACTGATCATATGTGACTTTAAATCTGGATTTTCTTTTAATATTTTTTCTTGCCACAATGTTCTTAATCCTTCAATGCCTTGAGGTGGCGCATAAGGAAAAATTTCATCTGGTGATAAATGATTAAAGACACCATATAATTCGTTAGCATACATTTTACCGTCTTTATCTGTGGCCATTCCTATTGTTGCATTATATTTTGTAGATTTGGCATCTGCTGATTGGGAAAGAATACCTTTTGGGTAAAACATTTCTTTACCTAATTGAGACAACATGGATAAAACTTCTGGATTGTACTGATAAAGTTCATTATTTAAGTTCTGTGCTAATGGGTTCATTTATTTAACCTCACTTTAATTTATATTCATACTTATATTATCTTGAAAATTGATAAAGATAAAGTCATCTTAAAAATATAGGTAAATAAATTTCTTTAATACGAACATATGTTCTGATTTTATGTTAAAATAAGAACAGGTCATCTATCCAATGGCACTTTGCAGTTTGGGAGGTGTAGCATAATGACGTGGTGGTTAGATGTAATAACTACATTATTAACAGGTGGAATACTTGTTATTTTTCGTATTTGGTTAGAAAACAAATGGAAAGATAAAGGATGACCATACACAAAAAACCCCAAGTCTGCGGCAACAGACTTGGGGTTGTGTAGCATAATTTGTGGATACACCTATATTCTAACATTCGATTCTAATTTCATCAATATAAAAGTGTGCTATCTTATTTATAGTTATTAAAATCAGTTCATTGTTGTAGCTAAGTCTGATATAATGCTCGTGTTGAGGTGAATGAAATGAAGCATTTAACTAAAATATTTGCTATTTTAGCAATTATTCTTTTTGTTCTTGGATACTATTTACAAGCTACGAATCACGAAAGCTCAGGAATTAAAATTTTAACCGCTGCTATTTTGTTCATTATTTGTGCTTTTATTAGTCGGAACAATGATAGACGCAAGCAAAATAGAAAATAAAGTAATAATAATTACATTTTTTACCATGTTCTTATCGATATACTTAAGTCGTAAATTGCTGAACTTCAGGCATTTTACGGCTTATATATTACGAGAAAATGCAATTGCATATATATAGTATATATACAGTCCTCCTGAATAAAACAATAAATCTCTCTTTTTCTCTTTACATATGAAGTTATGGTGTGTATATTATGTATATACAGTTATTAAAGGGGGACGTGCATGAAAATACTGATAAAAAACACCTCTAATCAACCTATATATGAACAAATAAAGCAGCAAATAAAAGAAAATATTTTAACAGGTCAGATAGATGCTGGGAGCCATTTACCATCAATGAGAGAGCTGGCTAAGGATTTACAAGTCAGTTTAATCACGACAAAACGTGCTTATGAAGATTTAGAAAAAGATGGATTTGTGACTACAATTAGAGGAAAAGGCACCTTTGTTAAAGAACAAGACCAATCTATTTTAAAAGAGAAACAATTTATTGTGATTGAACAACTTGCTCATTCATTGTGTAAAGAGGCTAAAACGATTGGTATGCCTTTAGCAGAAATAAAGGAAATTATCTCTTTGATTTATGAGGAGGATGAAGTATGAATGTTGTAGAACTAAACAACGTTAATTACAAAAATCCATCAATTGAACTCAAAAATATTTCCTTTAATATACCACGTGGATTTGTCACTGGTTTTATCGGAGCTAATGGGTCTGGTAAAACGACCATCATACGTCTGATAATGGGTTTACTCGAGGCTTCTAGTGGAACAATTCAACTCTTTAATCGTACTATGGATGATGCACCACAGTACATTAAGGATAAAATAGGCTTTGTCTATTCAGATATATATGCAAATCCTGATTGGACAATCGATAAATTAGAGTATTATACGGCACCTTTTTATAATCAGTGGGATACGAAGTGTTTTAACGATTACTTGAGACAATTTCACTTGAACAAGCAGCAAAAGATAAAGATGCTTTCGAGTGGGATGAAAATGAAATTATCATTAGCGTTAGCACTTAGTCATCACGCAGAACTGTTTGTTTTTGACGAGCCTACCTCTGGATTAGATCCAGTAGCTCGTAATGAAGTTCTGACATTGATACAACATGAACTATTAGATGAACAAAAGACAGTATTGATGTCAACGCATATTATGTCTGATTTAGAAAAAATTGCCGACTATTTAGTTTATCTAAAGCATGGTGAAATCTTATTAACAGGTGAATGTGATGCTTTATTAGCAAAATATGATATTGTCAAAGGTGATGCAGCTCAATTAGATAGCGAACTAGATGACCTACTAGATTACAAAGAGATACGCCACACTGGTTACTTAGGATTGACGAGTCACGGTAATACATTTAAAGAGCTTTTTGGTCATGATGTAGAAGTTTATAGTCCGACGATAGAAGAATTAATGATTTATTTAGATAAAGGGCAGAAAAATAATCTATCAGTAAGGGAGGATTCACAATGAAATCCCTTCTGATGCGAAACTTTAAATTACGACAATGGACCCTTTACATATACTTAGGGCTTTTAGTGTTCTTTCCAATTTACATTATTATTACAGTAAATACAGATTTTGGATTTATCATCTTTATTCCAATAGGTATTATCTTAATGATAATTAGTATCTTTGATGCAGGACATATGTTTAGAGTGCATAAAAGACTAGGTGGACAACAAGCCTATATATATTTTGCCAGTTTGCCCGTATCTAAAAAGGACATGCTTCGTGCAAATTATCTTACGTGCTTATTGTTAACACTTTTTGGAGCACTGGTCATCGGTTTATATGATAGTCAAACAATTGATAATGAACTCATGAATCGACTGCATATTTCAACTGCATATTCATTTTTAATTATTAATTTCCTATCTATACCAATCGCTTTTCCAAAATATACGGAGTATAAGCGAAAAGGCGTTAGCTATGTTGGTTATTTAATCTTCATGTTAATTGTTATACCAGTTATGTATTCATTTTTCTTTACAGTTTTAAATCATGCTATGTTCAATAATCAATTGTCTAAAAATGAGGTTGCTTATTTTTTAAACAACGGGTTATTAGTAATTGCAATTCTCATATTTATTATTAATTATTTCATACAGTTAAAATACATTAAACGTTTATAAAAAGTCAGGAGGTATTTGATGCAATTAAAGAAAATCACCAAAACATATAAAGATAATGTCGTGTTAGACCAAATCGATTTTGATTTTAAGGAAAGTCAAATTGTAGGACTTATTGGTAAAAATGGTGTTGGAAAGACAACATTGATGAAAGTGATGAACAATAATATTATCAACTATCAAGGAGAAGTTGCGGTTAATCGTGAAGATAATATAGGTTATTTAATTGAACATCCAAAGCTTTATGATAATAAATCCGGATTAGATAATTTGAAATTATTTGCTCAAGTATTAGGTAATGGATTTGATAAAAGTTATTCAGATAAAATTATCGATGCTTTTGGAATGAGATCATATATTAATAAAAAAGTTAAAAAATACTCTATGGGTATGAAACAAAAGTTAGCAATTGCAGTTTCTTTGATGAATAAACCAAAGTATTTGATTTTAGATGAACCAACGAATGGTATGGACCCAGATGGATCGATTGATGTTCTTGAGACAATTAAGTCATTAGTTGAAGAACTACAAATGAAAATACTTATCTCTAGTCATAAACTTGAAGATATTGAATTAATTTGTGATCGTGCTATTTTCTTAAGAAATGGTAAATTTGTACAAGATGTTGATATGACAAAAGGAAGTATTGATGATGCTACTATTATTAAAGTTAAGGTAGAGCAGTTTGACGAGGCGAAAGAAGTGCTAGAGAACCATTTCAATGTACTCGAGTCACATGCTGAACTTGGAGAATTGCATATTAAAATTCAACAAGATTATAGTCAATTACTTAAATTGTTAGCGCAACGTCATGTGTACCCAACGTTTATCGAATCACGTAAAAATTCATTACGCGACACGTATTTTAATATTAATCAAAGAGGTGATAAATAATGAGAAGCTTACAACTAGTGAAATATGATTTAATTAGTATAATAAAAAGTTATTTGACATATGTGGCAATTGCACTTGTTGGTGGGTTATTTGGACTAGTATCCTACTTGTTTATGAAAAATACGCATAAAGTCCACTATGAGTCATTAATTCCAATGATTAACTGGGCTTTACTATTTGTGGGCACGCTTTTTGTAATTAAAACAATCACTAGAGATTATTCACAAGGGACAATTCAACTTTATATGAACAGAGTTTCTAGCAGAATTGGATATGTGATGGCGAAAGTTATATCAATTATTTTGATAGCACTTATATTTGCAGGAGTAGCTTATATTTCTATGCTGTTAATTCAAGCCTTTACTAAGGGCGATAAATTAGATGGAGATATATTCCTAAAAAACATTTGGTTCTATGTGATTTTCTTATTATTTTATGGATTAGTATTATTCTTGCTGACACTCATTGTTCAAAAGCCAGCAGTGATATTTACAATAGGTATTTTCTTAATCTTTATTGTGCCATTTATTGATCCATTTTTAGGACTTATTCCAGAATGGGGAGAACACATACAAGATGCGATGAAATATATACCGTTTAGCTATTTAACAAAAAAAGAATTAAATAGCAATATAGAATTTACAAATTGGCAGTGGTTTATCTCAATCGCATCAATTGTAGTGCTTTTTGTAACAACACTGTTTTATGCAACTAAGCGCGATATATAAAAAATATTAAAAATAATAAAAGTAATATTGAAACAAAGTACACCCTAAAAGTTAGCTTTTTTCTAACTTTTAGGGTGTTTTTACATTGGATAATTAACTTAATTTCGTAATAATAGAGTCATAAACAGCTTGCCATAATGTAGAGTCTGTTTTATAACGATTAGAAATAATAACATGTGTTTCATTTAACTTATCTTCGTAATTAGCATCTTCTTTGTTAGGTAAGTGCGTTGAACGAACGTCATCGACAAATTTTTGAACAATTTGTGCACGTGGACCCCAAACGGTCTCTTGTTCATAGTTATCGTTTAAAAAGATAAAAATGGGAATCGATCGAGATGTACCATTAGTTAAATATTGATCAATTAAATCCGTATCTTCGTCTCTATGGAAGACACGCACTTCCCAATTTAGTTCTTCGCTGATACGTTTCAGAATAGGTAAATTCATCATCGCATCGCCACACCAGTCTTCTGATATTACTAATACTTTGCTGTAAGCTGATTGTTGCAACTGTTTGAGTCGCTGATCATCATTAGGTAGCTTGAATGACTCATAAATTGACAATACATTTTCCTTGTTTACTGTCATGTCATCAATGTACTGACCAATAGGTTGACTTTGCTTAAAATATGTTTCTAACTTAGCCATAATCATTTCCTCCCATTAAGTAGTTTATATAATTATAGCAACAAATGCATAATATACAAATGAAGACGCTTTCTTTTATAAGATATTCATAAAGATACCATAAAGATAAATGCAACGAGCTAGTGCTTATGATATATTTAATAAATAGTAAGAAAGTGGTGAATAAAGTGCGTATTGAAAACAGATGGATTGTTTTTTTAATATTCTTAATAAGTTCCATTATTGTTTTAATAAGTTTAAATGTTTATAAAAATGAAAAGTCGGTGGATTTATCTGAACTAAAAATTAATGATTTACAACTAAATCAACAATTCAATAATTCGGATTATCAACTGAACCACAAAATAAAGTTAGATAGATATCGTTTTTATACACATAAAAAGTATAAAAATCTTATAGTTAAAGTTCAAAAGCATAGTAATAAAATAAAAGGGATTGTGTTAATTAATCATTCTAATATTACTACTAATTTTGGAGTTCAAATTGGTGATTCAATTGATCAAGCCATTATGAATTTAGGGGAAAGTTATAAAAAAACACATCAGGGCAAGAAATATAAGTCAATTACATATTTTGATAAGCAAAATCATATGAAATTATCTATTTTATATAAAGATAATAGTGTAAAACGATTAGAATTTTTCAGTCGCTAATACATTCGACTTATTAAATTTTTACCACTAAATATGATATATAGATAAACGATATAGTGGAGTGAACGTATGGATAAGATTACTTTTTTAAACCAGCTTGAAATTGAATTAGATGAGTTGCCTCGAGAACAAAAAGACCAAATTATGTATAAGTATGAATCGATGTTTTTGGCTGAAGAACAACAAGGGAAAACAGAACAACAAATTGTTACAAAAATGCCGGAACCGCAAAATATTGCCAAAAATTTTAAAGCGAAATCAGCGATTAGTTATGCAGAGTTCCGTCCTAATCTACGTAATGTTGTTAGAGCAGTTATGGCATCACTTAGTTTAGGTGTATTATCGACGCTATTTATTTTAATTCCTACATTAATTGTTGGGATGATTTTAATGCTTATATTGGTAATGGCTTGTGTTCTAACATTAACACCTATCATTTTAATGCTCGTAAGTTTGTGGCGACACATTCCAGATTCATTGAGTAATATTTTATTTGGGCTTTCATATTCAGGATTGGGATTAATATTTATCGTTTTAGCATTAAAACTGGTTAATTTAATTTATCGTTTAATTATTAAATATTTAATGTGGTATATTAAAACGGTTAAAGGAAGCGTCCAATAATGAAAAAAGTAATGATTGCAGGTATCGCTATATTTATTATTTTCTTCATTAGCGGTACACTATCATGGTTTATGCATGATAAAGAAAAATATAAAAATTTGAAATATACTCAGTCTTATGATGCAAATGAAATAAAAAGTTTATCAATTAAAGCTTCTGGTGGCGTTCATATAAAGCAAGGTAAACAATTTAAGGTGAAATATTACAGTGATAATAAGGTAACTATGCATAAATACAAAGGTACATTGCGCGTAATGCAAACCAAATCTTCAAATAGAGGTTATAGTGTTAATGTCAATCCATTTAGAACCATTAATTATATGATTGAAATAGAGGTACCATCTAAAATGTTAAAGCATTTAACGATCGATGCTCCAAACAATAAGTTAATTATTGATGGTATTCAGTCAGCTGAGACAATAATTTATAAAGGGGTTGACAGCATAAATATTACCAATTGTCATTTCGATAATGCTGAAATCAATGGCGATAATTATTATATGAACATCAATAACAGTAAGATGCGGTCAAGTCGTTTTAAAGTAGACAGTGGGGGCTTTAACATTGAAAATAGCCAAATGAATGATTCTATTTTTCTTGCTAATCAAGGAGATATAAGATTTGAAGATATGCCGCGACAATCAAATTTGAAAGCAGCTACGAAAAATGGAGACATTAATTTTGCATATAAACGAAAGCCAAAAAACACATTATTAAAACTTCATCCAGGTCACGGTAAAAGTGTTGTCACACAGTCAGCATTTAAAGAAGGAAAAGTAGGTATCAGTCATAACGTTTTAGAGTTTTATACAACTGATGGAGATATAATAATCCAGTAATTAGATGACACAGAGTCTAAAACATGATACCTAGAAAACAGTTCAGTTTGGTACATCATTATGTTTTAAACTATAAACTAAATATTGGCAGTAATTGACTTGATTGAAAGTACGCTGATACCAAGCTTTTTTCAATCCTAGTCAACCTTGCCAGGGCGGGACTGCGAATTCATCATGAACTCGTAGTCCCGCTCTTTTCTTTATTAATGATCGTTCGTATTATTGACTTGCTTTCATTGGTAATAGTTTCAGCACATCTTGAACCCTCAAAAGCCTTGCCTAAATACTTTGAACTAATTCCTAATGTTAAATTATATATTGTCAGAGACTTATTTTCTCTTGTTTATTCGTTATAGAAGTAAACACGTTAATTAATGTTTTTTCATTAATAAGTAGCAAAGGTTAAATCTGTATCTAAACGACCATCAAATTGATTAAAGGATAGCGGCGTGCCGTTTAACCATGCTTGAAAATCAATTACGCGTGGCGCTTTATTTTCACCTAAAGTCATCCATGCAAATAAAGATTGTGGTTCATACATAGAAGTGTGGATCGTACCAGACCAACTTCTGAATAATTTACTATATATTTCATATTGAGGATCATTAAATAGTTTGAATGCTTGATGTTTGTCAAGTGATTGTGATGTTTGACTGATAGTACGTTCAAGGCGAGCTTGAGATTCAGCCGTATAATTTCTATTTTCGTGAGTTAAAAGTTCAAAGTGATTCGTACATACTTTATCATAACGGACGTTGAAACTGCGAGGCGTGACTTCAATAATTGCATGGTTTAAGTTTCTATCCATAACTATGTAGCTGAAAGAACTTCTATGAGGAAGTTCTTGTAAAAACGTAATTGCATCATCAACAGTTTTACAATATTGTAAAATTAAGCGACCAATCATATAGCATACAAATCCATTACCTGGCTTTTTACGATGCATGAAATTGTACCCCATTACTAGGCCAGCTTCATTCATGCCATCCATTCGACCTGTCACTCTGGATGTAGGTCCAATTTGAGCTAAACCACCATCATTCGGTTGAAATAATAAGTAACGACCATCATAAGTTGCAGGATGATAATCATAATTTCTGACCATATAATCTTTGCCTTGAAAGACGGTACAACCGCTCTCTGGTAAATCAGTAAAACGATAATGTGCGAAATTTAAGACCATTTGTTTACTTGGAAGATTTAATACATCTTGCATTCCAGTTAGTTCTTGCCATATTTCTGGCGCATATGTTTGAAAAACGCCATACGTTTCTTTAACATCTATATCAAATCTTGGCATGCGTTTCTTCCACTCTTGTTCTCTATTTTTTAGTAAAGGGGTTTTACGTAACCATTGAGCTGTTTTAACACCTAAATCATAGTGCGAGCCACGATGTGTCATAATTTCAGATTGAACATGTTGCATTGTAAACCTCCACAAGTTAATTTATTACAGAATTGTAATATGTTATTAATTGTATTTTTCACAATAATGAATTTATAATAAATAACAGCATTAGATATTGCTAATCATAATTAATGAGGTGATTTTCATGAATGGAAACACTTATAATAAAGTAAAAAATGCTATTATTAATTGGTGGAATTGGTAACAAAATATTGTGATAAGCTTTTGATTATTATATCAGAATAAGGGTATAAGTTTAATGGTAAATGCATATGTGATAATATTATATATTGTAAATATGCTTATTTTTAAATAGAGGTGAAATCGCAATGTGGAACTTTATTAAAGGATTATTTAAATTTGTATTTAGCTTAGTGGCTATTACAACTGTCATTGTAAGTGTAGGTTTTGTAGCTTTTGCTTACATTTTCAAAAAAGATTTTGAAGATATCGAAAGAAAAACAAAAGAAATTATTTCTGATATTGAAGGAAATAATGCTTAATTCTATATTGTTTTAGTCAGTGTCTGTTAGTGTTACAGACGCTGTTTTTTTATTTGTTAAATAGTTGTTATTTAATTGTAATCTTTTATAGAATAGTAAATAAGAAGTTTGGAGGGATGATAGTTATGACAATTGGATATATTGGGTCATATACGAAATATAACGGAAAGGGTATTTATCGTTATGAATTAGATGATGTACAAGGGCGTATCAAATTTTTAGAAACAGGTTACAACATTGAAGCATCAACATATTTGGCTCAGACAGATGATTATTTATATGCAATCACAAAAGAGGATGCTCAGTGTGGTGTTGCAAGTTTTAAAAAGGAAGCGGATGGCTCTTTAACATATATGAATCAATGTCTGCCATCAACGGAAGGGACAGGTTGTTATATATCTATATCAACAAGTGGTGAATACCTTTTTGAGGCAGTATATAGTGCTGGACTTGTGAGATTATATAAATTGGATACTCAAACAGGCCATATTATCAACCTTATAGATGAATTAGCACTCCATTATCCCCTTGGTTCTCATGAACGTCAAGAACACTCACATGCACACTTTATTCATGAGACACCAGATCAACGCTTTGTTGTTGTTACTGATTTGGGTGCGGATCGAATTATCACATATGAATTCAGTGATAAAGGATTTAAAGAAAGTGCAGTATCACAATTTAATGATGCAGATGGGCCTCGTCATATCGCATTTCATAACAATGGACAATATGCGTATGTGGTACATGAATTATCAAATATCATCAGTGTGACAACTTATCAAAATGGCGAGTTTCATGAATTAGAACGTCATTCAACAATACCAGAACAGCTACAAAATGAAACGAAGTTAGCAGCAGTACGCTTATCTCACGACCAACGTTTTATCTATGTGAGTAATAGGGGAGATGATAGCATTGCCATTTTTAAATTAAGTGACGAAGGTGCACATCTAGAGTTAATTGATATCGTTAAAAGTTGCGGCGTATTTCCTCGAGACTTTAATATAACAGCTTCAGATGATTACATTGTTTGTGCACATCAAGAAGATGGAGGCATTGTCACAGTCTTTGAACGCAATCATGATACTGGAAAGTTATCGTTGACTGATTCAACACATGTTGCTCCAGAAGGTGTTTGTGTCACATTTTTAATTTGAAATAATAGATAAAAATAAGCCCAATAACACATTGGCATATGTTGTCATGATAGTCAATCTATCAAAACTGCCTTGTGGTTATTGGGCTTGTTTATTAATTTTTAAAAAACGCTTTTATGTATTTTAATTTACCTTTATAAGGTGGATAAATCATACTTGAATCTAAGCGTGTCGATTTAAATATATAAGATTTATCATGACTAAATGTATCAAATGAATATTTACCATGATATTGTCCAATGCCTGAAGCACCAACGCCTCCAAAAGGTAAATTTGGATTAGCTAAATGCATTAAAGTATCATTAATTGCACCGCCACCAAATGATAATTCATTCAGTACGCGTTGTGTATTATTTTCATCTTCACTAAACAAGTAACAACTTAAAGGTTTTGATTTTGCGCGCACGATATCTAATGCCTCATTAAAATCATCGTATTCAATGATAGGTAGAATAGGGCCAAATATTTCTTCTTCCATAATTTTAGAATGTGGGGTAATATTTTCTAACAATGTAGGCGCTATATATCGGTTTTCTTTGTCGCTAGTCCCTCCAACAATAATTTCATTGCGATGAATATTTAATAATTCATTTAACCTAGTAAAATGTTTGTCATTAATAATGCGCCCATAATCAGGACTGTTTTGAACATTTTTGCCATAAAATTCTGCAATAGAGTGTTTTAATGCTGTAATTAGTGCAGATTTTACTTTTTTATTTACTAATATATAATCAGGTGCTACGCACGTTTGTCCAGCATTTGTAAATTTTCCAAAGGTTATTCTATCACTTGCTACTTTAATATTCGCAGTTTCGTCGACAATAACAGGTGATTTTCCTCCTAATTCAAGGGTTACAGGAGTCAATTGTTTGCTAGCTGTTTCATAAACAATACGTCCAACCTTTTCACTACCTGTAAAGAAAATGTAATCAAAGGGGAGATGAAGCAACGTTTGAGTTTCATCAATACTACCTTCAACAATACTAATATACCGATGTTCAAAAGACGATTCAATGATGTGCTTAACGACTTCGGTAGTGTGTGGTGTCAATTCGGATGGCTTAATAATAGCCGTATTACCAGCTGCTATGGCACCTATGAGTGGCTCAAATACTAGTTGAACAGGATAATTAAAAGGTCCGATAATTAAGACAGTACCATAAGGTTCTTTCATAATATAACTTTTTGTTGGAAACATAAATAATGGGGTATCGACTTGTTGGGTTTTAGTCCAAGATTTTAATTCTTTGAGTGCGAGCTTAATACTTTTTAGTACGATGCCAATTTCAGTCGCGTAGGCTTCGACATTGCTTTTGCCTAGGTCTTTTTTCAATGATTCTAGTAATGCTTTTTCATTATTTTTAATATTTTTACGCAAACTTTTTAATTGCTGTTTTCTAAACTTAACATTTTTAGTAGCTTGAGTATTAAAATATTGTTTGCTCTCATTAAATCTTTGTTCTATGTGATTCAATGCAGTGCCTCCTTTTTTCTATATCAATATTATTAATGACATGGGGAGTGGGACAGGATTCATTATGAATTCGTAGTCTCGCCCGGCAAGGTTGACTAGGATTGAAAAAAGCTTGTATTCAGCGTACTTTCAATCAAGTCAATTACTGCCAATATTTAGTTTATAGTTTAAAACATAATGATGTTCCAGACTCATTTTTTATAAACTCATAATTACGTTTTGACCATAAAAGCATGTCTAATAAGATAAATACATATCATTGTCATTGTAATATATGGTTCATTATAATCATACTAATTCAGTTTTTGTGTTTGCATTTAGGGTAGGAGGATGTAATGTGAAAAAATGATATAAATATTTACTCACTATAAAAAATAACGATTTCCACAGCATGAGCAATGAAAATCGTTACTTAATTAATATTCAATTAAACTGTAAAATTTTTATTTAATTAAAACTTCAGTTATTTGAGGAACAACTTGTTTTTTACGTGATACAACACCAGTTAAGAATGCCATACCGTCGTCTAACTTAACATTAAATGCTTCGCCAACTTTTTCTTTTTCAGCACCAACAACTAATATTTTAGAGTTACTATTGATAATATCAGTGACAACTAACACGAATAAATCATATTTTTCATTGGCACTTGCTTCTAACATTACTTTTTCAAATTCATCTTTACGGTCTAATACTTCATCAATATCTACTGTGTTAACTTGTGCAATACGAGTGACATAATCTCCCATGTTGAAAGATTTTGCATCTTTATTAATTAAAAATTCAGCAGATTTATCTGTAGTAGATGCGCCTGCTTTAAGCATATCTAAACCATAACTATCTAAATCTATTTGAGCGATGTCTTTTAGTGCTTGAGCAGCGGCAACATCTTCTTTAGTACAAGTTGGTGATTTAAATAATAAGCTGTCTGAAATGATTGCAGACACCATAAGTCCTGCAATTTCACGTTTAATTTCAAAACCACGCTCTTTATACATTTTATATAAAATAGTAGCTGTACAACCCACTGGTTCAGCACGATAATATAAAGGTCCTGCTGTTTCAAAGTTAGAGATTCTATGGTGATCAATAACATGTTTAATTGTAGCACCAGAAATCGTATCTGAACTTTGTTGGAATTCATTGTGATCAACTAAAATAACATCTTGATCTTCCAAATCATCTGTTAAAAGTTCGGGTGCATTGACATTAAAATGATCTAACGCAAATTGTGTTTCTGCACTTACGTCACCTAAACGATAAGCAGTTGCTTCAGTATTACCTCTGAGTTGTTCAAAATCTGCCATAATGATAGCTGATGAAATTGCATCAGTATCTGGATTTTTATGCCCGAATATATAAGTTTTTGTCATGCTTTTATTCTCCCTTACTAAATATGATATCTTTTATTTTAGCACGTTTTCAGATTATTCTTCTACCTCTGCGCCCAATGTATTTTTAAAATGTTGCAACGCCCAAGCATGTCCAGCTGGATTAAAGGAAGCGACCCCTTTGGCTGGTATATGAATATTGTAGCCTAAATTATATGCTGAAATCGCTGTGTGAAGAATACAAATATCAGTGCACACACCTACGATTTCAATGGTATCAATATGCCGTTCACGTAAAAGAGAATCAAGAGGTGTACCATAAAAAGAATCATATCTACGTTTATCGAGATAGTGAATATGCTTTTGATCTTGATGTTGCTTATAGAAATCACCTATCGTTCCATACAATTCTCGTCCATGTGTGCCCGCAAGATTATGTGGTGGAAAAAGATGGGTTTCTGGATGATAAATATCCTCTTCGTAATGTAAATCCATTGTAAAAATAATGTCTTGTTGTGCGGCATGATATGCTTCCAATCGGGATTTGATATACTCCTCTATGGCTTGGCCTGGATGTCCGCACGTTAATTTTCCATCAGTTGCGATAAAATCATTTGAATAATCAACTACGATTAATGCTTTCTTAATCATTTTTGCCTCCCAAATTGCTTAAAATAAAGAAAAACGTGTAATGTGATATGATGTATTTATAGTAATAAGTATAGCCATAGGACACTGCAGTTACAACTTTTTTTGAGGAGGTGCGATATGATTATCAATGCACAAGATTATGGGTTGAAAGGCAAGAATCGACGTGCAGATAGACGGGCGATTCAAAAAGCACTTAATATTGCACATCGAAGAAAAGGAAGACAAACGGTTTATATACCTGCGGGTGAATTTCATATAAATAAAGCATTAGTTATTTATGAAGGAACGACATTATTGCTAGATGAGCAAACCACTTTATTGCGAACAGGTAAAGATGCCTTATTGAAAAATGGGAAACCATATATTTTCTATCATGAATATCGTGGTAATGGTCATATCCATATTAAAGGGGGCACCTTTGATATGAACGGTAAAAATTGTCCCTATAATAATACCGCACTTTGTTTTGGACATGCTGAAGATATACAGTTGTTGGATGTCACCATTAGAAATGTTGTAGGAGGCCACTGTATTGATGCTTGTGGAATCAATGGTTTGTATATTAAGCAATGTCGATTTATTGGATTTAGAGATGTAGATGGAGATCGCTGGTTTTCAGAAGCTGTTCAACTCGATATACAAGTGCCTGGAGCATTTCCAAAATTTGGAACGCGTGATGGTACGATAACTAAAAATGTAGTGATAGAAAATTGCTACTTTGGAAAATCTGAAACAGCTGGCATGGGTCCTTGGAATCGGGCGATTGGCTCTCATGCGAGTCGTTATCAACATTTTTATGAAAATGTTCACATAAATAATAATGTTTTTGATGGCATGACTGACTATGCAGTGACACCATTGAAATGGAAAGATACATTTATTGCGCATAATCATTTTATTAGCTGTGCTGGAGGCATCCGCTTTTTAGCAGTGAAAGATGGGAAAAATGCGGCTGATATGCTGGGGCAGGAACATCAAACAGAGGCAGGGAGAAATATCAATATTATTAACAATCATTTTAAAGGTAAGATGACTAAAGATGCTATTCACATACGCAGCTATAATAATGTGAAGCATCAAACTGTTTGCATTTCGGCTAATACATTTGATAATGCTGAAAAAACGATACATGTTGAAGATGCCAAAGACGTGACCATAAATCAGACTGAAGAAATCAATATAAATTTAATTAATATTGAATAATAAAATTTATTTACTCGAACACTCTGTTGAATTAATTTTCAAAAGGGTGTTTTTTTATATGGTATAATACTTATAATTATCATCTATTAAGTGAATATTTTGATAATTAACATAAAGATGTAGGGGGTGGAAGCGATGTTATTTTCAAAAAATGACTCGCAGCAACGGACATCAAGTTATTTAACATTTTTCTCGCAAAATAGTACAAAAAAGTCTTACAATTTAGGGCAATTATTAGGGCTTATTTTAGGGCCGCTATGTTTTGCTTTAATATTAATTTTCTTTCATCCACCGGCTTTGCCAGAAAAAGGGGTTTTTGTATTAGCAATAACTGTGTGGATTGCAATTTGGTGGATAACAGAAGCAATTCCGATTGCAGCAACAAGTTTTTTACCGCTAATTTTATTACCAATTGGTCATGTGTTATCACCTGAAGCTGTATCATCAGAATATGGCAATGATATTATTTTCTTATTTTTAGGTGGCTTCATTCTAGCTATTGCAATGGAAAGATGGAATTTGCATACACGTGTTGCCTTAACGATTATCAAGTATATAGGGGCAAGTACAGCCAAAATATTATTGGGTTTTATGATAGCAACAGGGTTTCTATCAATGTTTGTGTCAAACACAGCAGCTGTCATGATAATGATTCCTATTGGACTAGCTATAATTAAAGAAGCAAATGAATTGAATGATAAAGAAAAACACAAAGTCAGCTTACACAAATTTGAAAAGTCTTTAGTATTAGCGATAGGTTATGCAGGAACGATAGGTGGTCTTGGCACACTGATAGGAACGCCACCATTAATAATTTTGAAAGGACAATTTGAACAACATTTTGGACAAGAAATTAGTTTTGCTAAATGGATGATTATTGGTATTCCAACTGTATTTATACTTATCGCATTAACATGGGCATATTTAAGATATGTAGCTTTTAAACATGATATGAAATATTTGCCTGGTGGACAATCATTGATTCAATCGAAATTAGATGAGCTTGGCAAAATGAAGTACGAAGAAAAGGTTGTTCAGGCTATATTTGTATTTGCAAGTTTACTCTGGATTTCGCGTGAATTTTTATTGAATAATTGGTCTGTAACGTCAGAAATAGCTGATGGTACCATCGCCATATTTATTTCAGTGCTACTTTTCATTATACCCGCAAAGAACAAACAACAGTTTCAACGAATCATTGATTGGGAAGTGGCTAAAGAATTACCATGGGGAGTACTAATTTTATTTGGTGGTGGCTTAGCTTTAGCGAAAGGGATATCAGAGAGTGGTTTGGCTAAATGGTTAGGTTTACAATTAAAATCTTTAGATGGTGTTAGCCCGATGATTATTGTAGCTGTTATTACATTATTTGTCCTGTTTTTAACAGAAATAACTTCCAATACAGCAACAGCGACGATGATATTACCAATATTGGCATCATTATCTGTAGCTGTTGATGTACACCCATTATTATTGATGGTTCCTGCAGCTATGGCAGCGAACTGTGCTTATATGTTACCTGTGGGAACACCGCCCAATGCAATCGTGTTTGGTACTGGGAAATTAGAAATTAAGGAAATGGCTTATGTAGGTTTTTGGGTCAATCTCATTAGTGCCGTACTTATCATTATTGTAGTTTATTTCTTTATGCCTATCATTTTAGGTATTGATATTTCAAAAGCTTTACCATTAAAATAATGGCTAAAGTATAAATATTAATACAAGAAAATACAGTTTAAGATAAAAATTTAAAATAATACAGGTAGGGATATAAATTCCAAAAAATATGGTCTGGGATATAAATCTCAGAAAAACAGCAGCAAGATATTTTCAATTAAAAAATATCTTGCTGCTGTTCTCTATTTTCACAGTACTTCGTATTGAATGGCTTCGCTTTCCTAGAGTGCCGTCTCAGCCACCCCAACTCGCGTTGTTCG